>JBQCIZ010000145.1:0-5080 GCA_051953235.1 Nitrobacter sp.
CGATGATCAAGTTCGACGTCAAGACGTCGGAGCACCGCAACAACGTCGTCGATGCGCTGTTCGACCAGATCGTCACCTTCCAGCTCGCCGATCTCAAGAGCGCCACCAAGGCGATCGACGATGCCGAGGCTGCGCTCGCCAAGAAGGACAATGCGCAGGGGCGCGCACTGGTCAAGGAGGCGCGCGACCTGATCGCGGCGATGCCCGTGACAGAGGCTGAAGCCTCCGCCAGCGAGACCACCGGCGCGTTCACCGGCGGCAAGAAAAAGGAGAAGGGCGCGCGTCAGGCCGAACTCGAGCAGAAGTGGGCCGCGTTCGCGAAGGAGCACTACGCGCAGGCCAAGGCGAAGGCCGACGAAGCGCTGAAGCTCGCGAAATGAGGGAGGCCTTCGCGTAAGGGCGGGCCTGATCATGAGCGTCATGTCCCGTCAGCTTGGTGCGATTCCCTTCATCGGATCGATCGGGGCTCGCCGTGCCACGGCGGGCCAGATCGCGCTGGCCGGCGGAATACTCGTCTTCCTGGTGCTGTTCCTGGTTTGGCCGGTCGCGACCGTGATCTGGGTCGCCTTCACGGAAAAGGGCACCGGCGCGTTCACGCTGGTCAACTTCTACGACTTCGCGAACACCGACCTGTTCGCTCGCGCATTCTGGAATTCGTTCTACGTCTCGGCGATGGCCGTGGTATTCGCTTCGGCCTTCGCCCTGCCGCTCGCCTACATCACCTCGCGCTTCGCCTTCCGCGGCGCGGCAATCATCCAGATCCTCGGTTTCCTGCCGCTGATCATGCCGCCGTTCGTCGGCGCAGTGGCGCTGCAACTATTTTTCGGCCGCAACGGCAGCGTCAACCTGCTGCTGGACGACTGGTTCGGCTTCAAGGTGCCGTTCATGGACGGGCTGAATGGCGTCGTATTCGTGCAGTCGATCCACTACTTTCCCTTCATTCTTATCAACCTGTCGGCTGCACTGCGCAACATCGACCGCGCCATGGAAGAAGCCGCGCAAAACCTCGGCTCGTCCGGCTTCCGCCTGTTCCGCCGCATCGTGTTTCCGCTGGCGCTGCCGGGCTATGTCGCCGGCGCGTCACTGGTGTTCGTGAAGGTGTTCGACGATCTGGCGACGCCGTTGCTCCTCAACGTCAAGGACATGCTGGCGCCGCAGGCCTATCTGCGCGTCACCTCGATCGGCATCACCGACCCGATGGGCTATGTCATCTCGGTGGTGCTGATCCTGACCTCCGTCGCAGCGATGTGGGCGGCTTCGCTCGCCACCCGCAATATCGACTACGCCACCGTGCAGCGTGGCGGCGGCGGACTCGTCCGGCGCACGCTGAGGCCATGGGAAAGCGCGCTTGCCTATGCGGTGGTCGCGCTTATTCTGCTGCTCGTGCTGGCCCCGCATATCGGACTGCTGCTGCTGTCGTTCGCAACGATCTGGTCTTTCTCGCCGCTGCCGGACGCCTACACCGTGGCGCACTATGCCCGCGTGTTCGGCGAGAGCTCGCTCTACATCAAGAACACGCTGATCTATGCTTCGCTCGCCGGACTGATCGACATCGTGGTCGGCACGGCGATCGCCTATCTCGTGCTGCGCACCAAACTGCCGGGCCGCCGCGGCCTCGATACCATCGCGACCGCGGCGCTCGCCATCCCCGGAATCGTGCTCGGCATCGGCTACCTCCGCACCTATTACGGCGTCGAACTGTGGGATGGCACGCCGCTCGCCTCACTATGGATCGTGATCGTGCTGGCGCTCGCGATCCGCCGCCTGCCCTACGCGTTGCGCGCCTGCCATGCCGCACTCCAGCAGATTTCGGTGTCGCTCGAGGAAGCGGCCGAAAATCTCGGCGCGACCAAGATGCGCACCGTGCGCCGCATCGTGATTCCACTGATGACCGGAGGCCTCGCCGCAGGCTTCGTGACGAGTTTCGCAACCGCCGCCGTCGAGCTCTCGGCCACACTGATGCTGGTGCAATCCAACGCCGACGCACCGCTGGCCTACGGCCTCTACGTGTTCATGCAATCGCCGGCGGGTCGCGGCGCAGGCGCAGCGCTCGGCGTGATCGCCGTCGTGATCGTCGCCGCGAGCACAGTCCTTTCACAACTTCTCGTCGAACGCGACCGCCGATCCAAGGCCGGTCCCAGCTAGAGACATCCCATGGCCGATCCCGCGCTCAAAAACGACATCCAGATCAAGGCCGTCGATCTGCGCATCGACAATGTCGGCGCGTCCTACGGCGACCATCGCGTTCTCAACGACATCAATCTCGAGGTACGTCCCGGCGAGTTCTTCGCGCTGCTCGGCCCAAGCGGTTGCGGCAAGACCACGCTGTTGCGCACCATCGCCGGCTTCGCATCGACCGATGCCGGCCGCATTCTGGTCGGCGGCAACGACCTCTCGAAACTCCCGCCGTGGAAGCGCGATGTCGGCATGGTATTCCAGTCCTATGCGCTGTGGCCGCATCTCACGGTGGCGCGCAACGTGGCGTTCGGTCTCGAGGAGCGCCGCCTGCCCCGCGCCGACATCGCAAAGCGCGTTGCGACCGCACTCGATTTCGTCGGCCTCGGACAACTCGCGGACCGGCGTCCATCGGAACTGTCGGGCGGGCAGCAGCAACGCGTGGCGCTGGCGCGCACCATCGCGATCGAGCCCAAAATCCTGCTGCTCGACGAGCCGCTATCCAACCTCGATGCAAAGCTGCGCATCCAGGTCCGGCGCGAGTTGCGCAACCTGCAGCAGCGACTCGGGTTGACCACGATTTTGGTCACTCACGATCAGGAGGAAGCGAATACGATCTGCGATCGCGTCGCGGTCATGAACGCCGGCGAGGTCCAGCAGATCGGCACGCCGGCGGAACTGTACGAAACACCAGCGAATTTATTCGTCGCCCAGTTTCTCGGCACCGCGAACGTGCTCGAAGGCCGCGTCGTCTCTTCCGGAGGCGGCCGGGTGTTCGAATCGGGCGGCGGCTTGCGCGTTCCGGTCGCATCGGGCGCGCAGGTGCCGGACGGCGCGCGCATGGTGTTCCGGCCGCAGGATGCCGCAATTGCCGCAGGCGATACGCCGGCCGATGGCGCGGGGCAGATCGCAGGCCGGATTGTCTATCGCGAATTCCTCGGCTCGACGCTTCGCTACGGCATTCAGGCCGGCGGTGCCGATCTCTATGTCGATGCGCCGTTCCGGACCGGCGTAACGCCGCTATCGCCCGGCGATCAGGTCACGGTGTCGATCGCGGCGAATTCGGTGAAGTGGCTGTCGTCCTGAAGCTCTATCAAGGACGAAAACCCAGTCCTTTCAGAGTTGAACTCATCGCCGCAACCGTGCAAGGCTGCCGCGACATACACAAGAACAACATCGCTCATGACTCTGCCCACAATAACGCCCGCCGATGTCCGCCGCACGCTGCTGTTGCGAGGAGAGATCGCGCTGCTCGATGTGCGGCATGAAGCCACCTTCGCAACCGCGCACCCGCTGTTCGCGGCCAACATGGCCGCCGACCGCATCGCCATCGAGGCGGAGGCGCGGCTGCCGCGCAAGGATGTGCCGATCGTTCTCTATGATAACGGCGAAGGCTTGGTCGCTCTCGCGGCGGATCGCCTCGCGGCGCTGGGCTACACCAACGTTCGCAGCCTCGAAGGCGGTCTCGCCGCATGGCGAGCGGCTGGCTACGAGTTGTTTCAGGACGTGAATTCCTATGCCAAAGCCTTTGGCGAACTCGTCGAGGCACGCCGGCATACGCCGTCGCTGCCCGCCGAGGACGTCGCCGGCCTGATCGCGGACAAGGCCAACATCGCGATCCTCGATGTCCGCCGGTTCGACGAATATGCGACCATGAACATTCCCGGTTCGACCAGCGTGCCCGGCGCCGAGCTCGTGCTTCGTGCGAAGCAGGCCGCGCCCGATCCCGAAACCACCATCATCGTCAATTGCGCCGGCCGCACCCGCTCAATCATCGCGGCGCAATCGCTGATCAATGCCGGGATTCCGAACAAGGTGCGCGCATTGCGCAATGGCACTATGGGCTGGACGCTGGCAGGCCACACGCTCGAGCACGGCGCCGGCCGGCGCGGTGATGTCGGCCTCTACGAGAACGCGGCGAACAACGCCCGCGATGTCGCCTATCGCGCAGGCGTCCTGCATCTCCGGCCGGACGATGCCCGCGCGCTGGAAGCGGATGCATCGCGCACGTTGTATCGCTTCGATGTCCGCGAGCGGGAGGAATATGCGGCCGGTCACATCCCAGGCTTCCGCCACTATCCGGGCGGGCAACTGGTGCAGGAAATCGACAACGCCGCGCCCGTGCGTGGCGCACGCATCCTGCTGACCGACGACAAAAGCGTACGTGCGGACATGACCGCTTCCTGGCTCGCGCAAATGGGCTGGGAGGTCTATGTGCTCGACGGCGGCTACAATCGCGCGCTGGATGCCTCGCCACCTGTGGAATGGCCGAAGGCCGATCCGTCGCATCGCTATCGGCGGCCTTACGAGGGCACCGCCTCCCCACGCGAGGCGATGCAGGCCTATCTCGACTGGGAGTACGGCCTGGTCGACCAACTCAAACGCGACGGCACCCACGGGTTTTACGTGATTTGAGGAGAAGCGCGAGCGAAACTCCTCTTTATCGTCATTCCCGAAGCCGCGTCAGCGGCTATCGGGAATCCAGTAACATCATGACAACCTATGACTACTGGATTCCGGGTTCGGCGCTTCGCGCCGCCCCGGAATGACAAAATATCTGCCCACCCCTCAGAACATCTCGAAATATTCGCGCTGCTCCCATTCGGTGACTTCGGCCTGGAAGCGTTCGATTTCCGCATTCTTGATGTGGACGTAATAGTCGATGAATTGCCCGCCCAGCGCCTCGCGGAAGAACGTGTCGTCCTTCAGCGCCAGCACGGCCTCGCGGAGCGACGTCGGCAGGAAACTCGCTTTGGTCTCGTAAGGCGTATCGGCCGACGCGCCGGGATCGAGCGCGCGGTCGATGCCGTCGAGCCCTGCGAGAATCTGCGAGGCCATGTAGAGATACGGATTGGCGGCGGGCTCGCCGATCCTGTTCTCGAGGCGCGTCGCGCGATCGTCGGGC
>JBQCIZ010000146.1:0-3215 GCA_051953235.1 Nitrobacter sp.
GCCTCGAGCCGGTCGTGACTCGTGTGATGCAGATGGTCCGCCTTGGTGGCGGCGAACAGGATGCGGTCGATGCGCGGCCGGAACAGCGCATTGAGGACCGTGCCGCGGCCGACGCGGAAGCAATCCAGGATACCCGCCAGCGCGGCTTCGAGATCGTGCAGAGCCTCCGGCCCGGCATTGAAGGCGGCGAGCGCATCCACCAGCACGATCTGACGATCGAGCCGGGCAAAATGATCGCGGAAGAACGGGCGTACGACGATCGTCTTGTAGGCCTCATAACGCCGCCGCATCATCGCCCACAGCGATCGCTCCGGGGCGTCACCGTCCGCCGGTACGTCGAGCGGCGCGAAGGTCAGCGCGGGGGAGCCCGCAAGGTTGCCTGGCATCAAGAAGCGGCCGGGCGGCAGCAGGCTCATGGCGAAACGGTCATCGCGGCAGGCGCGGAGATAGTCTGTGAACAGCTTTGCCGCCGTCAGCGTTGCCTGCTCATCCTCGCGACCTGAGGACTGCAACGTTGCGAGATGGGCGTGCCAGGCGCTGGCGAGCGGGGCACGGAGCGGCTGACGCGATAGCGCGAGGCTTTCCCTCGACCATTGCTCATAACTCTTGTCGAGCAGCGGCAGGTCGAGCAGCCACTCGCCGGGATAATCCACGATGTCGAGTGTGAGGGTCCGGTCCGCGCCATTTTGCCGCTGATAATCGATCACGAGGCGCAATTCGCTGATGTCGACGGTCGAGTTCGGCCAGCGCCGCTCCTCGATCAGGGTGCGGACGTGCTGCTCGTAGGCGAAACGCGGCACAGCGTCGTCAGGCTGCGGCGCGAGTTGTGCGCCCGCGATCCGTCCGGTGGCGAGCGACTCGAACACCGGAAAACGTCCGCCGCGCGACAGCCCATGTACCAGCGCGGTGATGAATACCGTCTTGCCCGCACGCGAGAGACCCGTGACCCCGAGCCGCACCGTCGGATTGAAGAAGCTGTCGCCGTAGTCGAGCAGCGCACGCGCGGAGAGCCGCGCCTCTTCAACGATATCAGAGAAAGTGAGAGCCATGGGGCGAGAGCGTGGCGAGAGGGCGGACCGATGACGCGAACGTCCTGAAAAGGTGGCTATTGCGCGGCAGAAATCAAGTTTCAGCGCTGACAGGATTTGTGAGCGCGGTCCGGTCGCGCCTTCGTTGACCATATATTGGCTATCATTTAACGCTTTCAGGACAGCATCGGGGGCGTCGCGGCTGACGATCGGACTAAATCAATGACATTGTTCAGGCTGAAGCAACTGGCGGCCCATCCTGCCCACGCCATCGCCGGCGCGGTCAAATGGAATTACGATCGCGCCGAGCTGATAGCCGACGGCGTCGTGCATGTCCTGGGCGTCCTGACCGGACTGATCGCGGCGACGGTGCTGATCGTGCTGACCGCCGTCTATGCAACCGGCCTCGATGTCGTCGTCGTATCGGTTTACGTCGCCGGCCTGATGACCATGTTGGTGCTGTCGGCCGTCTACAATCTCTGGCCGGTGTCGCCGCGCAAATGGCTGCTGCGCCGCTTCGATCATTCCGCGATCTATATTCTGATCGCGGCGACCTACACGCCCTTCATCATGCAGGTGAAGGACAATCCGTTCGCGGTTGCGCTGCTGGCCGGAGTCTGGCTGGTCGCGATCGTCGGGATCGTGTTCAAGCTGGTTATGCCGGGCCGGTTCGACCGGCTGGCGATCCTGCTCTATCTGGCGATGGGCTGGAGCGGCTTCATGATCCACGACGTCGTCGTGACGGCGCTCCCCGCCATGGCGCTGGGGTTCGTGGTCGCGGGCGGCGCGCTCTACAGTTTCGGCGTCATCTTCCACGCATGGCGGACGCTCCGCTTCCAGAACGCGATCTGGCATACGTTTGTGCTGCTCGGCGCGGCCTGCCATTATACCGCGGTGCTCGACCTCGTTCTGGCCTGAGCCGTTCAAAAAAAGCGGGAGGGAGCGATGCAGGTCAACGGCAAGGTGGTGGTGGTGACGGGCGGCGCCAACGGCATCGGCAAGGCGCTGTGCGAAGCGTTTCATCAGGCGGGTGCGGCCAAGGTCGTCGTTGCCGACATGGATGCCGCCAATGCCCGCACGGTGGCGCACGCGGTCGATGGCGCGGCCTTCAAGTGCGACGTCGGGCAGGAAAAGGACATTCTGCACGTCATCGAGGAGACCGAACGGCAGTTCGGACCGATCGACCTGTTCTGCTCCAACGCCGGTATCGGCGGCGGTTTCGATCCCTTGTCGGAAAATGCGGGCGGCACCTCGGACGAGCCGTGGTCGCGGAGCTGGGCGATCCATGTCATGGCGCATGTCTATGCCGCGCGGCATCTGGTGCCGCGCATGAAAGCGCGGGGCGGCGGCTATTTCCTCAATACGATCTCGGCGGCGGGTCTGCTGTCGCAGGTCGGCAGCCCGGCCTATTCGACCACCAAGCACGCGGCGGTGGGATTTGCCGAGAGCCTTGCGATCTCGCACAAGGCGCACAACATCCGCGTCTCGATCCTGTGCCCGCAGGGCGTCGACACCAACATGCTGCGCTCCATTCCCAAAGGCCCGCAGTCCGGCGACGGCGATCTCGCGCCGGAGCAGGTCGCGAAGGATGCGCTGCAGGGCATCGCCGAGGAGCGTTTCCTGATCCTGCCGCATCCGCAGGTGCTCGGCTACATGCGCAGGAAAACCGAGAACTACGACCGCTGGATCGGCGGCATGGCGAAAATTCAGGCAAAGATGCGCGAGGATTTCTCGAAGTGATGCTCCGCGGCAGACGCAGCACGGCGTCATCCTGAGGTGCGAGCGACGAATGTCGCGAGCCTCGAAGGATCGCCGTCGTCCTTCGAGGGCCGCTAAAGAAGCGGCCACCTCAGGATGACGGCCATGAGCCATGCCGACATCTCCGTCATGGCCGGGCTTGTCCCGGCCATCCACGTCTTTTTTGAGAAGCGGTCACAAAGACGTGGATGCCCGCAACAAGTGCGGGGATGACGGATGAAAATGGTGGAGCGTGCGTTAGGGTTTGGCCGCCATCGGCGGGTCGAAAGCCTGGATCGGCGGCAGGTTGCCGGTAAAGCGCTCGACCTGAACCGTGGTCAGTTGTCCGCTGCAGCCTTGAGCGAGTTTTGAGGTGCCGACGTCGCGGGTCAGCACGTTCGGGTTGCCGTGAACGCACAGCGGCTTGTCATCCTTGGGATCTTCTGGATC
>JBQCIZ010000147.1:0-3617 GCA_051953235.1 Nitrobacter sp.
GCATTGCTCGGCGATGCCGCGCACGCGATGCTGCCGTTTGCCGCGCAAGGCGCAGGCATGGCGATCGAGGATGCCGCGGTGCTGGCGCAATGCCTTGGCGAATCCGCTGACGCCGGCGCAGCGCTTGCGCGCTATACGCACCTGCGCCGCGAACGCGTCGCGGGGGTGCAACGGCTCGCGCAGCGGAACGGACAAATCTATCATTTGAAAGGCGCGGCCGCGGCAGCGCGCGATCTCGTCATCAGGACGATGGGACCGCAGCGCATGCTGAAGCGTCAGGACTGGATCTACGGCTGGCGTTCCTGACGCCGATGACCGCGGATCTCGCGCCCGTCAACGAACGGCGCGGCCCGGCGGGCGCGCATTGCCCGGACTTATATTCGGAGGCGTAGGTGGCGGCGGCGTCGACGGCGAAGCCGCAGAGGCGTCCGTGCACTTGTTCCGATGCCACACCTCGTCGGCCAGTTTGGACTGGGCTTGGAGCGAGTTGTAGGTGTTGCGATAGGCTATTTCACCGACCAGCGAGCCTGCCACGCCGGTCTTCGCCTTATCGATCAGCTTCTGCTGATCGGCCATCTGAACTGCGAGCGACCTGCGCACGGCGCCGAGTTGCATGCAGTCATAGAGATCGTATTGAGCGGGATCGACGAATGCACCGGGCGCAAAATCGCCGACGCTGGCACAGCCGCCAAGGCCCGCGCCGGCCGTCACGACCACCATCGCCAGAGCGAACGGCCACAGCCGGCGGCTATGAATAACACGATCCATCATGATGCTGTCTTAGGTGAACCCCATTGAGATCGCGTTAAGCACGTGGCCGTGGCCGCAATGAGGCCACAACCTGACTGTCCGTGCGCGACCGCCGCGTTACGCCCACTCGCCCTTGCGGAAAACCGGGACGCGGCTGCCGTCGCTCCTGATGCCGTCGATATCGGTCTCGCCTGAACCGATCATCCAATCGATGTGGATGAAGCTTTTGTTGCCGCCCTGCGCCGCGACCTGCTCCGGCGTCAGCTTGCCGCCGCCGACGAAGCATTTCGAATAGCACTGGCCGAGTGCGATGTGGCAGGCGGCGTTCTCATCGAACAGCGTGTTGTAGAACAGAAGTCCGCTCTTCGAGATCGGCGAGGAATGCGGCACGAGCGCCACCTCCCCGAGCCGCCGCGCGCCCTCATCGGTGTCCAGCACCTTGTTCAGCACGTCGGCGCCGCGCGATGCAGTTGCGTCCACGATGCGGCCCTTTTCGAACCGCACGGCGATGTTGTCGATCAGCGTGCCCTGATACGACAGCGGCTTTGTGCTGCGGACGTGGCCTTCGACCCGCTGGGCGTGCGGCGTCGTGAAGACCTCCTCAGTCGGAATATTCGGGTTGCAGACGATGCCGTTCTTCGAGGTCGATGCGCCGCCGACCCATTCGTGACCGTCGGCAAGTCCCACGGTCAGGTCCGTGCTGGGACCGGAGAAATGCAAGGCGTGGAAGCGCTGGTCGTTCAGCCAGTCGGTGCGCTGGCGAAGTGCTGCATTGTGCGCAGTCCAGTTCGCGATCGGATTATCGCCGTCGACGCGCGAGGCGGAAAAGATCGCATCCGCCAGCTTCGCAACGGCCTGCTCCTCGCCGTCGCCAGGAAACATCAGCTTCGCCCATGCCGTGCCGGGCCATGCCACGATGTTCCAGTTGACGTCGAAGTTGACGATCTTTTCCAGCGCCGGCTGATAGGCCATCGAGTTGGCCTTGTTAGCGCGCGCGACTTTTGCGGAATCCTCGCCCGAGAGCAGCATCGGATTGTCGCCGACGACGGCGAGCCGCGCGGTATTGGCGGAGAACGCCTTCGCCATACCCTCGTAAAGCCAGCCGGCGGCGCGATCGAAACTTGCGTCGGGTCCGGCGCGATAACGCGACAGCGTGATCTCTTCGTCGGAAAAGAACGGCGTGACCAGTCCGGCTCCCGCGCGGTAGGCATGCTCGGCAATACGCCGCACCAGCGGCAACGATGCGACCGGCGCGGTGATCAGAAGATCCTGCCCCGGCGCGAGCTGCAGCCCGACCTTGATCGCGACTTCGGCGAGACGGTCGAGCTTCACGGGATCGATGGATGGGGCAATGTTGCGTTCGGGCTTGTTCATGAAGCATCAGTCCTGGAATTGGTGCGGGCAGCCGGACTCGAACCGGCACAGCTCTTGCGAGCCGAGGGATTTTAAGTCCCTTGCGTCTACCGATTCCGCCATGCCCGCGTCGGTGTCGGGCGATACCTAGCGCGTCTGCACCACAATGAAAATCGCCGCCGCAACGAAAAACGCGCCCTCCCGAGGGAGAGCGCGTTCCGAAAGTGATATTTTGGCAGATCGGCGCCAGATCAGGCGTCCGTCTTTTCGATGTTCCAGAAGATCGGCGTCGCCGGCCCGTCGAGAACGCCCTTCAAGTCAGTGCGCCACACGCACGGCGCCTCATACTGGCCGGCCGGAATGTAGGTGACCTCCTCCATGACGCGCTTCTGGATATCCTCCGCGATCTTTCGCTGGTCATCGGCATTGGTCGCACGCACGAACTTGTCGCGCAGCTCTTCCATCTTGTCGTCGGTCGGCCAGCCGAACCAGCCGCCGTTCTTGCCCTTGCCGTTGAGCATGACGTTGGACACGGGGTTCATCACGTCAGGCGCGACCCAGTTGGTGAAGAACATGTTCCAGCCGCCCTCCTTCGGCGGCTTCTGGCTGGCGCGGCGCGACACCACGGTCTGCCAGTCGGTCGCCTGGAGATCGACCTTGAAGCCGGCGTCGCGCAATTGCTGCGCGGCGACGATCGGTTGGGCCTTGAGCGTCACCACGTCACCCGGCGCCATCAGTACAACCGGCGTGCCGTCGTAGCCGGATTCCGCGAGCAGCTTCTTGGCTTCCGCCAGATCGTCGCCCTTGACGATGGGAGCGGAGTCAGCCTCGCTCCCGAGCGGGGTGTTGCACACGAAGACCGCACCGCAGACTTTGTAGTAAGCGGGATTGCCGACCAGCGCGTCGAGGATCGGCTTCTGGCTCAGCGCCATCAGCGCGGCGCGGCGCACCTTCACATTATCGAACGGCGGATAAAGGAAGTTCATCCGCCCGATGGTCTGGAAGCCGAGCTTGTTGAGCGTCTGGACATGCAGTTCCTTGTCCTTCTGCAGGATCGGAATCATGTCGAACGACGGGTTCTCCAGAAAATCGATGTCGCCCGACTGCAGCGCGTTGATCGCGGTCTGCGCATCCGCCATGGTGACCCACTCGACGCGATCGACCTTCACCACCTTGCCGCCCGAGGTCCAGCTCGCCGGCTCCTTGCGCGGCACGTAATCGGGATTCTTGGCATAGACCGCCTTCACGCCCGGCTGGAATTCCTCCTTCACGAACTTGAACGGGCCCGAACCGATCTGCTCGGGGATCGCCTTGTCCGGCGGCGTCTCGGCGATCCGCTTCGGCATCATGAACGGCACCAGCGACGACGGCTTGCCGATGGAGTCGAGTACGAGGCCGTAAGGCTCCTTCAGTTTCAGCACGATGGTCTTGGGATCGGCCGCGGTGAGACTCGCGGTAAAGTCCATGAGCTTCTGGCCCATGCCGTCCTTCTTGCCCCAGCGCTGCAGCGATGC
>JBQCIZ010000148.1:0-5813 GCA_051953235.1 Nitrobacter sp.
ACCTCGCCGAGGATGAAGAATGGCCGGTAGGCCTCGATCTCGGCGGCGACATAGGGTTCGCGGATATAGCCGTTGCGTAAGCGTGCCGCGATCGCCGCGGCAAGTTCGGCCGGCGTCCTGCCGCGCGCTGCGACCGAGCCGATCAGCGGCATGGTGATGTGGCCGCCGGCATCGACAAGGTAGGTATTGGTAAGACCTTCCTGGCCGTAGACCACGATGCGCAGCCGGTCGCCGGCATCGAGGCGGTAGGCCGGATCGTGCATGACGGGCGCGGGTGCCGCGGCATAGACAACCGGCGCCGCATAGGCGCGGGGCGGCGGCCCGCGATAGGCCGACGGCGCGGTCATCGTCCGTCCGCCATACGCCATCGCATCGAGATCGCTATGCGGAACCGCAGCCACCGGCACTGGGTGCCGCATGCAGCCCGAAAGCGCCAGCGCGGTCAGAAGACAGAGAGTGACAGCGCGTGCGCGTCCCATCGGGCAATCCGTGAAATATCGAATCCATTTAAGGGCTTTCATGGTTAACAAAGGGTGACTAGGGCCATTTCGGCCAACCGCCGCCGCTTCCTGAATTAACCTGACGGCAACCATAATGGACTGTAATCGCCGCGCGTGATCGGAGTTCGTGAGCGTCAGTCGGGAGTGTGCGATGCGGTTTGCGTTTTGGCGGAAAAGCGAGGGCGAGATTCCCGTCCGAAATGCAGCGACTGCGATACAGTCTGCACCGTTGAGAGATACACCGTCGCCGGAGCTCGGTGACCTCGATCTGCGGGTGATCTGGCAAACGCTGAAACGGAAGAAGCGCTGGGTGATCATTCCGACGCTGTGCGCTTTCGGACTCGCGCTTGCTGCGGTCAATCTGGTCACGCCGAGATACAAATCCGAGGCTCGTATCCTGATCGACGGGCGGGAGAATGTCTTCCTGCGGCCGAATGGCGAGCGCAACGAGGAGCGCGCTGCGCTCGATCCCGAAGCCGTCACCAGCCAGGTGCAACTGGTGCTGTCCCGCGATCTCGCCCGCGACGTGATCAAGAAGAACAAGCTCGCCGAGAATCCCGAGTTCGATCCGGTGCTGCGCGGCGTGTCGCCGATCAAATCCCTGCTCGCGTTGTTTGGGATCGGTCGCGATCCCTTCCGGATGACGCCCGAGGAGCGCGTGCTGGACGCCTACTACCAGCGCTTGACCGCCTACGCTGTCGATAAATCGCGCGTGATCGTCATTGAATTCCAGTCGCGCGATCCCGAGCTTGCGGCGCGTGTCGCGAATTCGATCGCCGACGGGTACCTCGTGCTGCAGCAGGGCGCGCGCCGCGAACAGGCGAAAGCCGCGGGCCAATGGTTGTCGGGTGAGATTGACAACCTGCGCAAGAAGGTCGCAGACGCCGAAGCGCGCGTTGAGGATTTCCGCTCAAAGTCCAGCCTCTTCATCGGCACCAACAACACGTCGCTGTCGAATCAGCAGTTGGGCGAGCTCAATACGCAGTTGAACAACGCGCGTGCCTTGAAGTCAGATGCGGAATCCAAGGCGCGGCTGATCCGCGAAATGCTCAAGACCGGCAAGCCGCTTGAGGCCTCGGACGTTCTCAATTCCGAACTGATGCGCCGCTTGCAGGAGCAGCGCGTCACCTTGCGTGCGCAATTGGCCGAGCAGTCGTCGACCTTGCTCGACCAGCATCCGCGGATCAAGGAGTTGAAGGCCCAGCTTGCCGATCTCGACCATCAGATTCGCGAAGAAGCCGGCAAGATCTCCCGCTCGCTGGAGAACGATGCGCGTATTGCCAGTGGCCGCGTCGACGGGCTCAGCAACAGTCTCGATCGCCTGAAGAAGCAGGCGACTTCGTCCAATGGCGATGATGTGAAGCTTCGGGCGCTCGAACGCGAGGCCAAGGCGGAACGCGATCTTCTGGAGTCCTATCTTGCGAAATACCGCGAGGCGACTGCACGGGAAAACATCGATGCAGCGCCGGCCGACGGCCGGATTATCTCGCGGGGCATCGTGTCGAATACGCCTGCATATCCGAAGAAGCTGCCGATCGTCCTGATCGCGACGCTGGCGACATTGATGCTGACGGCGGGCTATATCGCGACCGGAGAATTGTTGCGGATGACCGCACCGCGTGCTTCGGCGATGTTCAGTTCGGTGCCAGCCCGGGTTGCTGCGGTCGTGGCGCCTGCTGCACCCATTGCTCCTGCCATGACGCCGGCCGTGCGCGACACCCACCCGGATCTGGCTGCGGACGTCAGTGAAATCGATCAGCTCGCGAACGAATTGCGAGATGAAGGCGAAGCGGCCCGCAAGATCACCATCATGGGCACGGGCCAGAATGAGACCGTCACGCTGACGGCCCTGACGCTCGCACGGCTTCTGGCACGCAGCGCCAAAGTGGTGCTGGTGGATCTGTCGCCGTCGTCACCGACTCTGACGGCCGTTTCTGTGGACCCCGCAGCACCGGGGCTCGCCGACCTGATGCTCGGCGAGGCGTCATTTGGGCAGGTGATTACCCGCGACAAGCTGTCTCCGGTTCATCTCGTCGGCGCCGGGCGTCCCGGTACCGATCGCGCGCTGCTGCAATCGCCGCGCCTGACGCTGGCGCTTGATGCCTTGCTGCGGGTGTACGATCACGTCCTGCTCGATGCGGGTACCGCGACCGATCTCCCGGCCAGGCTGCTGACCGAAAACGCCCGCGCCATCCTCGTTCCGGATGCTTCGATGTCTCCCGAGGCGCGGGTGCGGATGCGCGAACAGCTTCAGGCCATCGGCTTCGGTTCGGTGACAACGCTGAGCCGGCCGTCGCAGCCATCGGATATCCAGACCGGGCCGCGGGTGGCGGCCTGATCCGGCAAGACTTTATCCTGTGAAGATTTAGCGGTGCAGGACGCCGCGCAACATCTGCGCGAACTGCATCAAGGCCGGCGTATGCTTCACCATGCGCTTGGCGTGCGTCAGCGAGGACATGCCGATCGCGGCGAGCTTGCCGAGCGTGGTCAGCGGCAGGAAACTGTCGAAGATCGGCTCGTCGCCCTTGCAGAACAGCCGCTTGTAGTCATCCGACCCAATGCCGAGGTCGAGTGAGGTGTAGCCGCGCTCGGCGTAGGAATCGACGATGTCGCGCATCAGGATCAGGCCAGGGCTGTAACGCGCGTTCTCTGACATCGTGTAGGTGTTGAACATCATCGAAAAGCGGTTGTTGTCGGCGACGCCGGCAAAAATCGCGATGATCTCGCTGTCGCATTCGAGCGAATGGATGTCGATGGCCCGTGTCCCTTCCGGCAGCCGCGCCATGCAGGCGGCGCGAATGAATTCCTCTACGCCGGGATCGGCGAACACGTTCGGCAGTTTCTGGGCCGCCATCCGCTGTGGCTTGACGACGAAGAACCAATCGAGCGTGCGCTGGATATCGGCATCGCTTTCCAGCAGGTGATAGCGGTAGCCTGGCAGCACCTGCAGCTTGCGCTCCTTGCCTTTCAATCGGCGGCGGAACGAGTTGCTGATGCGGGCCGCCGGCGCCGCGCCCGGCGCGATCGTCATCAGCGGGCAATCGTTGACCGCGGTTTGACTCGGCAGCAGCGTCATCGGATTCGGCAGGTCGCGCCAGTGTTGCGGCTGGCGTGCGAAGGCCAGCACGTCGATGTTGACCGGCTGCTTGCGGAGGCTGTCCAGCAGCGCTTCGAGATCATCGGGCGCGGCTGCCGCCGCGAAATCGCGCCGCAGCAGCGCCATGTTGAAGGTGACGTGCTTGCCGCCCATGAAGCGGGCGACGCGCACACCGTTCTCCTGGCCGACTGCCAATGGCAGCAGCATGAGCGGCTGCCGGTCCGCGTCGCGGGCAATGACGATGCAGGGCTGCAGGCCGTCACGCACGCCGACGTGAATTTGCCACTGCGCGAGGAAATCGAACCGTTGATACGGCGTCAGCATCTCGTTTTCGAGGCTGCGCCAGACCGGCTCGGCGGCGTGCATGTCGTGAAGAACATCGACATGCGCAATGCGGGCCATTTTCGACCGCGCTCCTGCTTCTGCCGTCGGACGTTCCATCACAGCAGTCATGAGCATCGCAAAGCCTGATTTTGCAGTTTGTTTACTTTTTGGCGTTTCGGAACCCTCGCAAAGAAATGTCAACAAAGCGTAAGGACAATGCCGCACACGCCGGGGTATCGCAGGCGAGGAGTGTGGAGTGCCGCCCGTGAACAGGAAGTTGGCCGCCGTCGGGCTGGAATTGGCCTATTTCAGCGGTCTCGTGCGGCTGCTCGAGCGGAGGGCAGGCGGCACCGGCGTCATTCTGAAATTTGAGCGCGTACGCCCGAAGCCGGCCGGCCGCTTTCAGCCGCAACGCGCACAGGAGGTCACGCCGGAGTTCCTCGACCGTGTGATCCGGGCGCTCAGGCGCTGGAAGTTCGACGTGGTGACGATGGACGAGTTCTGCCAGCGGACACGCGAGCCGAAAGTGCATGGGCGGTTCGCGGCGCTGACGTTCGATGGCGGTTATCGCGACCTCCGGACGCACGGCTATCCCGTGCTTGAGAAACATGACGTGCCGTTTGCGGCCTATATCCCGATCGCCTTTCCCGACGGCGTTGGCGAAGCCTGGTGGCTCGCGCTTCAGGAGGTTATCGCGCGGCACGATCGCATCGGCCTCGTGATAGAAGGACGGGAGCAACATTTCGGCGCGGCCGACCTTGCCGCTAAACACGAGCTCTACGACTTTCTTGCCAACTGGATGCAAACGCTTGCCCCTGCGGGGCTTTCCGCGGCGATCAACGACCTCTGCACGCGTTATTCCGTCGATCTCGCCGCGGTGTCGCGCAAAGCTTTCATGACTTGGGAGAACATCGCAACGCTCGCAGCGAATCCGCGCGTGACCATTGGGAGTGCGACGGTGAACTATTCCGCACTTGCGGCGATGCCGGACGATGCAGCGTGGCGCGAGATCGAAATGGGGAAGAGGGTGCTCGAGGCCGCGATCGATCGCGAGGTGCGGCATTTCGCGTACCCCTTCGGCCGCGCTGATTCCTTCGACGCGCGGCATGGCCTGATGGCGGAGCAGGCCGGCTTTGTCAGCGCGGCTTCCAGCATTTCCGGGATGATCCAGCCTGGCGGGCGCTTCGATCTGTACGCCCTGCCGCGTATCGGCGCGAATGGAGAACACTCGCTCCGCGCCCTGCGTGTCCGGTTGTCCGGGGTTGCGATGGGGCCGATAGCGCCTAGTCGTCAGCGTCTGGCTTCGACATCCAACTGATGATCGGCATCGCCGGCAGCACCCAGCCTATTCCCGCGACCACATAGAAGATGGCCTGATAGAGCCGGGAGTCCGCGAGCCACGGCGTCTGCGCGACCGTCATGCCCAGCAGCGACCAGATCACGACGAGGATCAAGAGCGCGATGGTTCCTAGGAATTTCCGGGTGCGGATTGACATAACGGAAAAGTGCAACTCTGACCTGGGGCGCGGCTTGCGCCGGGGACGGCGCGGACTATAAGGGGCGCGAAAATCCATTCAAGACAAAGCTTTCGATGACCGGTTCGTCAGACAAACAAGGATTCCGCCTGCGTGCCGTCCGGTGGTGGCTGGTGGCGATGGCGTTGCTGATCGCCGCCATGGTGCTGGTCGGGGGCGCAACGCGGCTGACGGAATCTGGTCTTTCGATCGTCGAGTGGAAGCCGGTGACCGGTACGCTGCCGCCGCTGACCCAGCAGCAGTGGACCGAGGCTTTCGAAGGTTACAAGGCGATCCCGCAATATCGCGAGATGAACGCGGGCATGACTCTCGATCAGTTCAAGACCATTTTCTGGTGGGAGTGGAGCCACAGGCTGC
>JBQCIZ010000149.1:0-4473 GCA_051953235.1 Nitrobacter sp.
CGGCCGCGGCTGCGATATCATCGATCTCTTGCGCTCCGAACTCGGCCCTTACGGCCATGTCCGTTTCACCCTCAACGGCGATCCGCTGTTCCTGCCGGCCAAACTCGCGGTCAGCCTGGCCCTGATGTTTCACGAACTCGCCACCAACGCGGCGAAGTACGGCGCATTCTCCACGCCGAACGGCGTGCTGCAGGTGTCATGGACCGTGAGCGACGACATCCTGTCGATCGTCTGGGACGAATCCGGCGGGCCGAGGATCTCAGGTCCGGGCGAGCCGGGATTCGGCACGCAATTGCTCAACGTCGGCCTGCGCGCCTTCGACGGCAGGGCCGAGATCGCCTACCTCGCCACCGGGCTGCATTGCATGATGCAATGCCGGATCCCGAAGAACGGCAACGGCACGGACCTCACTCGATGATCGCGACTGCCCGGGTCCAGCCCGCGGAGGCGCGTTCGATCTTGACCGGGAAGCACGACACCATGAAGCCGGTCGAGGGCAACTGTTCGAGGTTGTGCAGCTTCTCGATGTGGCAATAGCCGATATGGCGGCCGGCCTTGTGGCCTTCCCAGATCAGGCTGGCGTCCTTCGTTTCGGCATATTTCTTCGCGGTGTGGACGAACGGCGCATCCCAGCTCCAGCCGTCGATCCCGGTCAGGCGCACGCCGCGCTCGAGCAGGTACATGGTCGCGGCATAGCCCATGCCACAGCCGGAATTGACGTAGTCGGCGTGGCCGTACTTCGCGCCGGCCGAGGTGTTCACCACCACGATCTCCAGCGGCTGCAGCGTATGGCCGATGCGCTTCAGCTCGGTCTCGACATCGGCGGCGGTCACAACGTAGCCATCCGGGAAATGCCGGAAGTCGAGCTTCACGCCGGGCTGGAAACACCACTCCAGCGGTACCTCGTCGATGGTCCAGGACCGCTCGCCGCGATTCATTGTGGGATGAAAGTGCCAGGGCGCATCGAGGTGGGTGCCATTGTGGGTCGATAGCTGCACCTGCTCTACCGCCCAGCCCTGCCCGTCCGGCAGGTCCTGCGCCTTGAGCCCGTCGAAGAACTGCAGCATCCGCGGCAATCCCTGCTGGTGGTCGATGTAGGTGATGGCCGGACCGTTGCCGGGTGGATCGGCCGGCACGTCGTTCTGCAGCGGCACTGAAATGTCGATCAGACGTCTCGCCATGGTTATCCTCTTGGCGGCTTTCCTCTTGGGTGGCTTTCCTCTTGAGATGGCAGATGGCGTTCTTCTTTAGGCTGATATCCGCGAGCTTTCCGGCCTGCGCGAATGACGTTAATAATGACGATAATAATGACTTCTGGTTAGCGGAAAGGCGGCCACGCCCCTGTCTGTGATCTATCTCACATGCGAGAGGGTCGGGAGGTCCGAAAATGCATGTGCTGAAATTTATTTGGCAATCGACAGGTGACATCATGTCCATCCTGAAACGCACATCTCTCTGGCTCGGCGTTTGCGCGGTGCTCGCGACCGCCGTCTGCCCGCAGGCGAAGGCGGGCGTCGTGCTGATCACCCAGGCGGAGGCCAACCTGCCGCCACCGAAGATCAAGGTGTCCTCGCGCGCCATTACCCGCGGGCCCCGAATCGAGATCGCCGACATCGACGACGGCAAGCTGCATTCGCCGCTGCACTTCAAGCTGAAATTCCACGCCTATGGCGGCTCGAAGATCGATCCGACAAGCGTTACCGTGACCTATCTGCGCGGATCGAATGTCGACCTGACGCCGCGGGTTGCGCCTTATGTTAAGCCGTCCGGCATCGACATCCCCGACGCCGAGGTCCCGGCCGGCGAACACGCCATCCGTGTGGAATTGAAAGACTCGGAAGGACGCGCGGCGCAGACCAGTTTCATCCTCGCGGTCTCGCAGAACTGAACCCACGGCGGCGCGTCCGCGCTGCCGTCGTTCCAGCAAGAACAAGGAAAGCCGCGGCCTGGCCCGGGTCGAGGAAACCAGATGGAATGTCCATTTTGCGCCGAAACGATCAAGGACGAAGCGATCGTCTGCCGGCATTGCCGCCGCGATCTGCGCGTCGTCCGTCCTGTGATCGAGGAGATTCACGGCACGCTCGGCGATCTCGAACGCCTGCAGCGCGAGCTCGACGAGGTTGGACTGCATCTCGCCTTCCTGCGCGCGCCGCTGACCTTCATCGCGCGTTACGGCAGCCTCTATGTCCTGCTGCCGACCGTGCTGCTGCTCGCGGGCCACTACCTGCTCACCTTCCGCTTCGACGTCTCGACGGTGTATCTGCGGCTGCTGTCGGTCGCGATCCCCTTCCCGTTCGGCCTTGCGCTGTTCGTGCTGCACCGGATCGGCGTGCGCGGCGCGCTCGGTCTCGGTGCGGCGACTGCTATTCTCGCCGTCGCCGGTATGCTCAGCGTCGTCGGGCTGCTCGATCACGTGCCGATCGTGCCGCAGACCGCGCGCGACTGGCGCGAGACGTTCGAATACGACCTCAGCATCACGCTCGCCTACGTCGCCGGCAATTTCCTCGCGCTGTTCGCCTTCCGCATGCTGCCGGGCCGCATCGCGCGGGTCGGCAAGCCGGGCATCGCGGCGTTCCAGGTTGCGCAACTGCTCGGCCGCCACGTCGGCGAGGACACGATGCGCCGCCGCGCGCGCCGCATCCAGGAACTGTTGCGAACCGCGGGTCCTGCCGTCGGACTGCTGTCGACGATCGGCGCCTCGCTCTATACCGGCCTGAAAGGAGTGTTCGGTGGTTAACCCTGGGACACCAGATGCGCCACGCACCAAGCCCGTATGTTGCGAGCCCGTCCCGCGGTTGGTATGGTGGCGGTCATTGCGAATGAGGGGGCTGCCGATGCGGTCCGCACTGCTATTTTTATTGGGATTTTTGCTCTGCCTGTCCGCCGGTCCCGCCATGGCGGAGAAGCGCGTCGCCCTCGTCATCGGCATGTCGAAATACCAGCAGGTGCCGCGCCTCACCAATCCGGCGCGCGACGCCGCCGCAATGACCAACCTGTTCAAGCAGGCCGGCTTCGACGTGGTCGACGCCAAGAGCGACCTCGGCATTTCCGGCCTGCGCCACGCGGTGCGTGACTTCGCGGAGATCGCGCGCACCGCCGACATCGCCGTCGTCTATTATGCCGGCCACGGCATGGAGGTGAACGGCACCAACTATTTGATTCCGGTCGATGCAAAACTCGCCAGCGATTTCGACATCGAGGACGAGACGATTTCGCTCGACCGCGTGGTGCGCGCGCTCGATCCGGTCAAGCGCCTCAAGCTCGTCATTCTCGACGCCTGCCGCGACAACCCGTTCGCGACCTCGATGAAGCGCAGCATCGCCAGCCGCTCGATCGGCCGCGGCCTCGCCGAGGTCGAGCCGACCACGTCCGACACGCTGATCGCTTTCGCTGCGAAAGCCGGTGCGGTCGCGAGCGACGGCGACGGCCAGAACAGCCCGTTCGCAACCGCGCTCGTGAAATACATCGCCGAGCCCGGGCTTGACCTGCGCATCGCCTTCGGCCGCGTGCGCGATGACGTGCTGAAGACCACCAACAATCGGCAGGAGCCTTTCGTTTATGGCTCGCTCGGCGGCGAGAACACCTCGCTGGTGCCCGCAGTCGCGAAGCCGGTGGACCCGGACGCACAGGCCCGCGTCGACTACGAACTGGCGGCGCAGATCGGCACCAAGGAAGCGTGGGATTCCTTCCTCGGCCGTCACACGACGGGACTCTATGCCGATCTCGCGCGCGCCCAGAACAGCAAACTGATGGCCGCGCAGCAGACACAGGCGAAGGCTGATTCGGCGCGGCGCGATGCGGAAGACCAAGCCGCAAAGAAGACCGAGGAGTTGCGCAAGCAACTTGAGGAGCAGGCGGCGCGCCAGGCCCTCGAAGCCCGGCACAAGATGTCCGAGCAGGCCAAGAAGGATCTCGAGGAAGCCCGCCGCCAGATGGCGCTGCAGACCCAGAAGGAACTGGATACCGCCAAACAGCAGATCGAGGAGGCCAAGAAGCAGGCCGAAGCCGCGCGGCTGCAGGTCGAAGCCGCCAAGAAACAGGCCGCCGCCGACGCGCAGCGTCAGGTCGACGAAGCCAAGAAGCAGGCCGAGGCCGACGCCCAGAAGCAGCTCGAGGCTGCGCGGCAGCAGGCGCTCGCACAGCAGCAGGCGTTCGAGAAGCAGCAGGCCGACAGGAAGGCCAGCGAGGAGAAGACGAAGCTCGCGTCGCTGACCCCCGCTCCCTCCGTTCCGGCGACGCCGGCGCAGGCGGCGCCGGCGCCTGCGATGGATCCCGGCGACATCGCGCGGCTGCTGCAGGCGCACCTGCAACGCGTCGGCTGCAATCCCGGCTCGATCGACGGCACGTGGGACGACGATTCGCGCAAGGCGATGGCGCTGTTCAACAAGAATGCGCACACCAATTTCGACGTGAAGGTCGCGAGCCTCGATGCGCTCGATGGCGTCCGCAGCAAGCCGGACCGGGTCTGTCCCT
>JBQCIZ010000150.1:0-3422 GCA_051953235.1 Nitrobacter sp.
TAGGTCGGCCCTGGTACGGCGGGCACCAATCGGCGTTACTTTTTCATTTCAAGCTGGGGTTGGGTTTGTCTGGCAAACGGTTTTTTTGGTTATGTTGGGGTCCCGGTGTTGGGGGGGACGACTCGAATGTGATCTGAATACGGATGACGGCTCAAATCAGCGACGCCACCGCTTCCAACCCGATGACGCGGGCGAGCGAGCGCGCCTCACGCTTCTGGTCCTCGCGCAGCCGCGTCAGCAGCGGCTGGGCCGCAGTCTTGATCTGCTGGATGTCGGCGGGGCCGAGATTGGCAGGCGTTCCCGGCGCCGCCGAATGCCGCGCATGAACCTTTCGCGCCACGTCGCGCAACGCGCTTTCCACTGCCGGCCAGTACGGCTCCTGTGCACGCGTCAACTGCAACCGCCCCTTCAGTGCGGCGATCTGCATGTCGCTGAGTAGCGAATAATTCTTCTGAACGAGCTGGTTGGCGAGTTTCGGCCGCGGATGCGGCAGCGGCGGGTGTGCGATCGGAGCGACCGTCGGCAACATCTCTGCGGCAGCGGCGTTATCCGTTGCGGGAGCCTGCGGCGGCGGTTCGGTTTCCGCGGTATCGGCGGGCGCGGGCTGAACTGCGACTGCCAGCCGGTCGGTCTTGCCGTCACGGTTGGCGACGGGACCCGGATCGATCGGAGGCGGAGGCGGCGATGAAAAGAACGGAACGGCGGGAATGTGATCGCGGCCGAGGATCCCAGCCGCCGCGACGCCAATGACGAGGCAGCACGCAAGCGCCGTGATCGTCATGGTCCGCATCAAGCAAAGGGCTCCCGGCTCGGGTGTTCGAACTCCTGCCGATTGTCATCACAAATCGATACGAATTAAGGCTTAACCGGGCCTAACGGCGGAATTGCCACCGATTTCCAGGCCGCTCAGGTTGCCGGGTGGGTCGCGCCGCGATGGTCAGGCCGCCAGCGTATAGGCGTCCTGGATGTCGGCAACGAGCTCGGACACCTCCCAGACCGCATCGGGCGGGATCGCGCTCATGCTCACCGTCCAGTTGGTGCCCTTGCCGGTTTTGGGCGTGCTGACGACGTCGAACCGCACATCACGGCACAGCGGATTCCGGCCGAATGCCGCGGCGACGCGAGCCTGCAATTCCTTGATGGTCGCCGGTGTCTTCTCGACGGTGATCTCGCCACCCATCGTCTTGCCCCTAGCGGCCGCGCCTGCACGCTTTGCGGCAGATACATACCGGCCTCGGGTGCGAAGGTGCCCCGGCAATAGTTAATGGGTCGTTAATTGGGAACCCGGAGCGCAACGGCTCGTATTCAGCCTCGCAGCGTGCTGTCGGCCGCGCGATATTCCCTGACCGTCTCCGCCACGAGATCCGCCACCGGCAACACCGCCGTCACGCCCGAGACGGAATGACCGCCGCTCCAGACGTCGCGCCAGCGCTTGGGGCGCGCCTCGCGTGCCCCGCCGTCGATGTCCTTGCCGATGTCGATCGCGCCGCGCTCGGGCAGCGCGTCGGGATCGAGGCCCGCCGCCTCGATCGACGGCCGCAGCATATTCGTTTGCAGACCGGTGAAGGCGCGCGTCTGCAGGATGTCGTCGGCGCTGCTCGCGACCAGCATCTCCTTGTATCCGGCGTCGGCCATGCTCTCGCGCGTCGCGATGAACTTGGTGCCCATGTAAGCGAGATCGCAGCCGAGCGCCTGCGCCGCACGCAACGCATGACCGTCGCTAATGCCGCCCGCGAGCACCAAGGGACCGGCGAAGAACTTCCGCACCGCGCGCACGAAGGCAAAGGGGTTGAGCCATCCGGTCTGCCCGCCCGCACCGGCCGTCAGAAGGACCAGCCCATCGGCACCGGCCGCGGCGGCACGCTCGGCGTGACGGATGCTTGCGACATCGGCGAAGACAAGCGCGCCGGCGTCGTGCAACGGCGCCAGCACCGGGGCTGGCGAGCCGACGCTCGTGATGACGATTTCGGGCGCATGACGCAGCAGCACCTGCAGGTCCTGCTCCAGCCGTGCATTGGAGCGATGCACGATCAGGTTCGGGCAGATCGGCGCCGCGGCGCGCCCGGTGTCGTCCGCATGGCGGCGCAGTTGCGTCCGCATGTCGCCGAGCCAGCCATCGAGCTGTTCGGGGCTGCGGCAATTCACTGTCGGAAACGACCCGATCACGCCGTTGCGGCAGGCCGCGACCACGAGATCGACGCCCGAGACCAGAAACATCGGCGCCGCGATCAGCGGCAACGTGAGGCGTTCGCGAAAGCGCGCCAGCGGCTCGGGGGTCTGCAAAATGCTGCGTCCTGCCTTGAGTACGGATTGCCTTGTGTTAGCGTTCCGAAAAACATTGGCACGAACCGATGCCGATGACAAAGCTGGCGGGAGGACACCATGAGCGATCCGCTCTATACGTTTCCGGCGGTCTGCGAGCAGACGTTGCGGGCGCTGGCGCGTTACCCGTCACGCACTGCCTTTAGCTGGCCCGGCGGCTCCATTACTTACCAGGGCGCGACCGACCTGATCGGGCAAATCCAGAGCGTGTTCATGCGGCTCGGATTGCAGCCGGGCACCCGCGTCGCCTTCCTCACCGCCAATCGTGCCGACACCTGGTGCGCGGGCGTCGCCGCGCAGCTCTCGCGCCTTGCGATCACATGGCTGCACCCGCTGGGTTCGCTGGACGATCAGCTGTTCCAGATCGAGGACTCCGAGGCGGAGATGTTGGTCGTCGATGCCGCGACCTTCCGCGATCGCGGCGGCGAACTGGCAGCCAGGGCTTCAGGGCTGAAAGCGGTCTTCACGCTCGGCGCCGCCGGCTATGGCACTGACCTGTTGCAAGCGATCGATGCTGCAGGCAGCGCCACGCCGCGATGCCTTGCCGGCCCGAACGACATCGCGACGCTGAACTACACCGGCGGCACAACCGGCAAATCGAAAGGCGCGCTGCGCACTCACCGCGAATACGGCGGCTTCGCCAGCGCCATCCTCGCCGACTTCGAGATTCCGGAGACGCCGAGTTATCTCACGGTGGCGCCGATCAGCCATGTCGCGGGCACCAAGGTACTGCCGACCCTGATGCGGGGCGGCACGGTTCACATGCTGAAGGGCTTCGATCCCGAAGCGGTGCTGAGCACGATCCAGCGGGAACGCATCAACTTCACGCTGTTCGTTCCCACCATGATCTACGTGCTGCTGGATCATCCGAACCTGCCGAAGACCGACCTGTCCTCGCTCGAGCTGCTGCTGTACGGCGCGTCACCGATGTCGCCGAGCCGGCTAATCGAGGGCATGGAGCGGATCGGGCCGGTGTTCTCGCAGCTCTACGGCCAGACCGAATGCTATCCGGCCTCGGTGCTGCGCAAGGCCGATCACGATCCGAACAATCCCGAGCTGTTCCTGTCGTGCGGATTCCCCATCGCGGCCTGCCAGGTGAA
>JBQCIZ010000151.1:0-3326 GCA_051953235.1 Nitrobacter sp.
GATCGCTGCCAACGAGTCGCGCTCACGCCCGAGCACCGCGGCGTCCTTGATGTAGGGGCTGAACTTGAGCCGGTTCTCGATGTAGTTCGGGATGTAACGCTCGCCCGTCGCGGTGTGGACGACGTCGGAGAGACGGCCCAGCACCACGAGATGCCCGTCCGGTTCGAGGTAGCCGGCGTCTCCGGAGTGAAGCCATTCGCCGTCGAGAGCCTCCCGCGTGGCTTCGTCCTGCTTGAAGTACCCGCCGAACACGCTGCCGGAGCGGATCAGAATCTCGCCCGCCTCACTGATCTGGATGTCGACGCCGGGAAGGGGCCGGCCAACGGTATGGAGCCGAACTTCGTCCGGTCCCTGGATCGCGTTGTAGGCGCTGCTTTCAGTCTGACCGTAGAGCTGACGAAGCTTGATGCCGAGGGCACGGTAGAAAATGAATGTGTCCTCACCCATGGCCTCGCCACCGGTGAAGGCGCCGCGCAGTCGCGACAGGCCGAACTGATCCTTGATCGGGCCGCATACGAGCAGTTCGCCGAGTGGAGCCAGCAGCCGTTGCTTCGGGGTCGGCCGCTTGCCGTCGAGCTTACGGCGCTCCGCGGCGAGGGCCGAGGTCATGAACAGTTTATAGACGGCTTTCTTCAGCCGGGAGGAGTCCTCCATGCGAACCTGGATCGTGGTCAGCAGATTGTCCCAACTGCGCGGCGCCGCCAGATAGAAAGTCGGAGCGATTTCCTGGAGGTCGTGCAGAACCGTTTCCTGCCGCTCGGGTACGTTGATGGTGAACCGCAGTGCCATGCCGGCGCCCATGGTCACGGCGAAATCTCCGACCCAGGCGATCGGCAGGTAAGCGAGGATCGTTTCGTCGAAGCCGAATGCGCCGCCACGATAGGCGTTGCGGACGCCGGCCAGGAAATTGCGATGCGTGAGCACGATCCCCTTGGGCTTTCCGGTGCTGCCCGACGAATGCACGAACACGGCAGGACCATCCGGCCCGGCGCGGCTGATCAGCTTCTCTCGTAGCGAGGGATCCTGCGCGAGGCGTGCGATGCCCTTCGCCTGGACTTCGTCCCATGAAAGCAGGCCGGGTTGCGGATAGGCGGCGAGCCCTCTCGGATCGTCATAAATGATGTACTCGATCGCGGCGCCCTGAAGCCGCAGATCGAGCATTTTGTCGACCTGCTCCTGATCTTCGGCGAGGGCAAAGCGTGCGCCGGCCTCGTGAACGAAATGCGTGATTTCATCGAGCGTCGCATCGGCAAAGGCGGGCATGGCATAGCCCTTCAGCGCACCGGCCGCCAGCATACCCGCATAAAGCCGGGGCCGGTTGTCGCCGACCACGAGCATCGTATCGCCTGGAGCGAAGCCAAGGTCTTCGAGCTCCGCCGCGAACGACAGGACAATATCGAGAAGCCCGCGCCAGGTTATTTCCTGCCAGATGCCCTTGCTCTTTTCGCGCATCGCCGCCCGGTCGGGAAACACCTCGGCATTGCGGGCAAGGCACTGGATCAGCGTCGTGTCGTCAGAGAAGTCCCAGGTCCGGCTGGGCGAAGGTGCAGCATCAGCGGGAGGCATGCGCGCCTCCGATATAGGCCTCGACCACGCGCGGATCGGCGACGACATCCGCCGGCTTGCCGGAGCCGATCATCGCGCCGTAGTTCAGCGCCAGCATCCGGTCGCAGATGCCGGTGATGACATCCATATGATGCTCGATGAGCAGCACAGTCACGTTGCGTTCGTCGCGCGCATCGAGAATGAAGCGCGCCATGTATTCCTTCTCTTCCTGATTCATGCCGGCCATCGGCTCGTCGAGAATCAGGAAGTTCGGCTCGGCGGCCAATGCGCGAGCCAGCTCCACGCGCTTCTTCAGTCCGATCGGAATCCCGTCGACCAGCTCGTCGCGAACGCTTTCGAGTTGAAGGAAGTCGATAACGTCTTCGACGACGGCCCGGTTGGCGGTCTCGTCGCTGCGCGCAAGCCACCAGTAGAGCGCGGTGCGTGCAACGCTTGGCTTCATGTGGATATGGCGGCCGAGGAGAATATTGTCGAGCACGCTCATGCCGTTGAAGAGCGCGAGATTCTGGAAGGTGCGGGCCACGCCGAGGGTGGCGATGTAGTGCGGAGCCAGTCCGGCGATGTCACGGCCGTTGAGCAGGATACGGCCGCGTTGTGGCGGATAGAAACCGGTGATGGCATTGGTGAGGGTCGTCTTGCCGCATCCATTCGGACCGACCAGACCGAAGATTTCGCCGCGCTCGATCTGCATGTCGATGCCGTTGAGCGCGACGATTCCGCCAAAGCGCCGCTCGACGGATTGGCATTGCAATATCGGTCCAGCGCTCTCCCCAGCAAAACGCAAGATACCTCCTCCGCGGGGTCATGTCTGGCTTGGCCTTGGCGGCTTGCTCTTTTCTCTGATCCCGTATGCAAAGCTAACGAACGTTCGATTTTCTTGCAAGCAGGATACCCTGCGGCACCTTGCCGACTTGGTTTTTGTCGAACGGATCAAGTTGGCCATCAGGTGGATTGCGTTGCCCGAAACCGCGAAAGCCATCGCTATTCGTCGTTGAATCTGGGCTGGCGTTTCTCCCGGAATGCAGCGATGCCTTCGCGCGCATCCGCGTGCATGAAGAGGAACGGAAAGCCGTCGATCGCATGACGGATGTCATCACCGCCGAGCCCCCGGTTGTAGAACGACTTGGCCATCCGCACGGCCAGTCGGGGTTTTGCGGCGATCCGTTCGGCAAAGGCGAGCGCGTCCGCCATCAAATCGGAGTCGGGGACTACGCGGAGTGCGATGCCGAGTTCGCAGGCTTGCTGCGCGGAGATGGGATCGCCGAGCATGCTCATCTCTTTTGCCTTGGCGCGACCCACGATATCCTGCAACCGCACGATCGCAAAGCCGGGCAGCAGGCCGAGTTTGATCTCCGGTACGGCGAATTTGGCGCGATCGGACGCGATGATGAAGTCCGATGCGATGGCGAGCTCGAATCCACCACCATAGGCGATGCCATTGACCGCGGAGATCACGGGCTTGCGGGTGTTTTCCGGCGCGGCCAGCACCTCCATCGCGGCAATCAGGAAGCTGCGCGCCTTTTCGGGATCGAAGTCGAACTCGCCAATATCGGCGCCGGCGCAGAACGCCTTGTCGCCGCTTCCCGTAATGACGGCGACCCGGATCGCATCATCCGCGTCGGCCTTCTTCAATCCTTCGAGAATTCCCTGCCGGATGCCGGCGCTCAGGGCATTCAACTTGTGGGGCTCATCGAGCGTGAGGAGGGCGACCTTGCCCCTGGTTTCGTAGTTGACTGATCCCAATCGCATGTCCGCACTCC
>JBQCIZ010000152.1:0-4870 GCA_051953235.1 Nitrobacter sp.
CACCGAGGCGATCGAGGCCTATCGCTTCAACGACGCCGCCGGCGCGATCTACCGCTTCGTCTGGAACGTCTACTGCGACTGGTATCTCGAGCTCGCAAAGCCCGTGATGATGGGCGAGGACGGTCCGGCCAAGGCCGAGACCCGCGCCATGGTCGCTTGGGCGCGCGATGAAATTCTGAAACTGCTGCATCCGTTCATGCCGTTCCTCACAGAGGAATTGTGGGCGGTGACGGCGGCGCGTCCACAACTGCTGGTGCTGACGCCGTGGCCGATCAAGGCTGGCTTCACCGCGGAGCAGCAGGCCTTGATTGCGGCGGCCGCGAGCGATCCGCTGGCCGCGCCCGTGCTGCTCGCCGATCCATCGAAGCCGGATTTCCGCGACGATGCGGCCGAGGCCGAGATCGGTTGGGTGGTCGATCTTGTCACCGCCATTCGTTCGGTCCGTGCGGAAATGAATATCCCTCCGGCGACATTGACGCCGCTAGTACTGGCAGGCGCGTCCGCCGAAACGAAGGGGCGCGCGGCGCGCTGGAGCGACGTCGTCAAGCGGATGTCGCGGCTTGCGGATATTTCGTTCGCGGATCGCGCGCCGGAAGGCGCCGTGCAATTGCTGGTTCGCGGCGAGGTGGCCGCGCTGCCGCTGAAGGGCGTGATCGATCTTGCCGCCGAGCGAACGCGGCTCGACAAGGAAATCGCCAAGGCCGACGCCGACATCAAGCGTGTCGACAGCAAACTCGCCAACGAGAAGTTCGTCGCCAATGCGCCGGAAGAGATCGTCGAGGAAGAAAAAGAGAAGCGCGAAGCCGCCGTCGCCCGCAAGGCGAAATTCGTCGAGGCGCTGGAGCGTTTGAAGGCGGCTGAGTGAGCGTTCCACCGTCGTCATCGCTGCGTCCGCTAAGTCTGCTCTGGCTCGGAGGCGTCGGGCTCCGTCTCGCGATTCTCGCCGTGCCGCCGGTGCTTGCTCTGATCATTTCGGATCTCGGCCTGTCCGGAACCGAAGTCGGGATTCTCAACGCCATTCCGGTCGCGCTGTTTGCGCTCATCGCGGTCCCGGGATCGCTGTTGATCGCGCGGGTCGGCGCCGTCAGAGCCTTGGTAGTCGGTCTGCTGATCGCAGCGGTCGGATCGGCGCTGCGCGGCTTTGCTCTCTCCGGAATGACCTTGTTCGTTGCGACCGCGGTGATGGCCGCGGGCGTTGCCGTGATGCAGCCGGCGTTGCCGCCGCTGGTTCGCCAGTGGGTGCCGCACCGGATCGGGTTTGCGACCACCGTCTACACCAACGGTCTTTTGTGCGGGGAAATCTTTCCGGTCGTGCTTGCCGCCGTCATCGTGCCGTTGCTCGGCGGCGGATGGCGCGGCAGTCTCGAATTCTGGTCGGTCGCGTCGGCCCTTAGTGCCCTGGTCATTTTCGTTGCGCGGCCCCGTGGCGACGGGGTGGTGGCACAACATCGCCGCTGGATGCCCGATTGGCGCGATCCGCTGCTGTGGAAGATCGGCCTCGTCACCGGCGCCAACAACCAGCTCTACTTCTGCACCAATGCATTTCTGCCGGGCCTGCTGCTGCAGACCGGCCACACCGATCTGATCCGGCCGGCGCTGTCGGCGCTCAATGCCGGTCAGCTGCCGGGATCGATCCTGCTGCTGGTCGCCGCAAGCCGTATGGAGCGGAGGAAATGGCCGCTCATCCTGTCGGGCGTGCTCGGCATTCTCGGCATTGTCGGCGTTGCGACCATCACGGATCTCGCGGGCATCGCCTGCGCTGCCGCATTGATAGGCTTCACGTGCGCTATCGGATTGACGCTCGTGCTGACGCTGCCGGCACTGCTGGTGGCGCCCGACGACGTGCCGCGTACCGCGGCCGGTGTCTTCACAATCGGCTACGGCATTGCGATGCTGGTTTCCGTCATCAGTGGTATGGTGTGGGACTTCACAGGCAACGCGATGTTCGCATTCGTCCCGGTCGGGCTCGCGCTGGTTCCGATGATCGTGATTCCGCTGGCGATCGATCTCAAGGCGCAGCGGTCGTGACCGCACTGGATTAGTTCGGGGACAGGATCAGGATGCCGGCGCTGGACAGCGCCCGCAATCGGAGGTTCGTCATGGCGCCGTCAGTTGCCGAAAGAGACGTCCTGTTTCAGGCCTTTGCCAAGGCCCTGTTCAAGGGCGATATGGACGCGCTCTATCAGGTCGTGAGTCCTGATTTTATGTGGAGTTTTCACGATGGCCTGTCGGTGACGAAGTCGCTTGGCTCGGCGGAAGCCATCGCGGCGCATATCGCGGAGCAGAAGACATTGTTCTTGGCTCAACGATTCCACGACGTGGTCTATCATCATCTGCCCGACCGCAGCTTTATGACGTTCCGCATCAGCGAAACGGTCCGCGAGACAGGCGAGATGCGCGAGCAGCGCGGCGTCGAGCAATACACGTTTACCGATGGGAAGATCGCGACCAAGGACGTCTATCGCAAGCCGGCGCTCGAGCTTAGCTTACAATAACCGTAGCGATGGATTGCTGGACGCGCCGGCGCCGACTTCGAGGAGCGGCCGATGCAAGATGGTCTGCCGAGCCAAACCGCGCGCGGTGCCGCCGCTTATCGCGCCGTGCATCAAACGCTGGATGGCGGTTCTATCTTTCGCGACCCCTTTGCGCTGCGAATCCTCGATGACGAAACGCGCGCGGGACTGGACGGCATCGCCGCAGATGAATCGCTGCGGCCCATGCGCCTGTTGATTGCGGCGCGCAGCCGATTTTCCGAAGACATGCTGTCGGCGGCCGTTACACGCGGCATTCGCCAGGTCGTCGTCCTCGGAGCGGGTCTCGATACATTTGCGCTGCGCAATCCCCATGCCGGCGTAGGACTTCGCGTTTTCGAGGTGGATTATCCGGCAACACAGGCCTGGAAGCGGGAACGTCTAAAGGATGCCGGTATTGAAATTCCAGCATCGTTGATTTTCGCACCGGTGGATTTCGAGCGGCAAAGGCTCGCAGAGGGTCTCGCCGGGGCCGGATTCAATTTCAATGGTCCGGCATTCTTTCAGTGGCTTGGCGTCGTGCCTTATCTGACCCGGGACGCGATCACAGCTACGCTTGCTTTCATCACCAAAATTCCGGATTCCGAGGTGGTTTTCGATTACGCGGAACCATTTGAAAATTATAGGCCGGAACGGCGCGCCAGTATCATGGCGGTTGCGGCCCGCGCCGCAGCGCGAGGCGAGCCCTGGCTTAGCTTGTTTGATCCCGCTGAGATGGCAGGCCTGCTGCGTGCGAAGGGATTTGCGGCGATTGAAGATCTTGGCCTTGGTGAAATCGCTAACCGCTTCTATGGCCCGTTAAAGCAGGGCATCGTGGTCGGTCCGGGGGCCCATCTTGTTCATGCCCAAAAGAACGCTGGATCGTCTGCACCCGGCTAACGCGCGGCGAACGGCTTGCTGAGAAATTTAGAGCCCTTCAGCCCAAAGCGCCACGGCAACTCCGCGGCCTTGGTGATACCGATGCGAACTCCGGTAACGACATCGACCGGCGCCGTGCGCCGGTACACCGCGATCGGCGGCGCATCGAGCGGCAACGCGTTGTGCGCGACCGAGATGCCGAGCGCCTCGCACAGCTTGCCCGGTCCCGAACACAGCAGCCGCTCGTCGTGCAGCCCGCGCCGCCGGCGCATCGCCGGAATGCCGTTGGTCGGCTGCAGCGCGCGGATCAGCGCCGCGGCCGCCGAACCTTCCTTCTCGCAGACGAAATTCACACACCAGTGGATGCCGTAGGAGCGATAGACATAGGCAAAACCGGCCGGGCCGAACATCACCATGTTTCGCGGTGTCGGTCCCCGATAGGAATGCGCTGCCGGTTCGGTGTGATGGTAGGCCTCCACCTCGACGATGATGCCGCCGACCCCATCCACAAGCAGGGTTGCCCCGATCAGGTCGGGCGCGACCTCGAGCACGTTGCGCGCAAAAAAAGCGCGCTTGAGGGGTTTGCCGATCACAGGCGCGGCCGAACTGGGCTTTTGAACCATTTTGGGTGGGAATCAGGGTCGGGATGATACGAATTCAGCCTGATGTGTTACACGTTTGACGGCGTGGGGCGAGGGCGGGTTGCACGGTCCCGGCGCACCGATTAGCTAAGGGGCTCATCAAGCGGACAATCCATGGTCGTCGTCCTCGATACCGTTTCAACCAATCCTGTCCGGCCGCGCCATCCCGAAAAGGCCAACCGGCCCGATGCGCTGTCGCCGCCGAAACCGGACTGGATTCGCGTGCGCGCACCGAATACGCGCGGATATGCGGACACGCGGAAGATCGTCAAGGAGAACGGCCTCGTCACGGTGTGCGAGGAGGCGGGTTGCCCGAATATCGGCGAGTGCTGGGACAAGAAGCACGCGACCTTCATGATCATGGGGGACACCTGCACTCGCGCCTGCGCGTTCTGCAACGTCAAGACCGGCATGCCCGGTGCGCTGGAAGCCTCCGAGCCTGAATATGTCGCCGAGGCGACGCGGAAACTTGGGCTCTCCCATGTTGTCGTTACGTCGGTCGACCGCGACGATCTCGATGACGGCGGCGCCGAGCATTTCGCCCGGACAATTCGTGCGATCCGCGAACGCTGTCCGACGACGACTATCGAAATCCTGACGCCGGACTTTCTGCGCAAGGACGGCGCACTGGAAAAGGTGGTGGCGGCGAAACCCGACGTTTTCAACCACAACCTCGAGACCGTACCGTCGCGCTACCTGACGGTGCGGCCCGGCGCGCGCTACTTCCATTCCATTCGCCTGCTGCAGCGGGTCAAGGAGCTCGACCCGACCATGTTCACCAAGTCCGGCATCATGGTCGGTCTTGGCGAGGAACGGCACGAGGTGCTGCAGGTCATGGAC
>JBQCIZ010000153.1:0-6616 GCA_051953235.1 Nitrobacter sp.
GGCGCCTGCGGTGACCGATCTGCTCAGCGGCCGCGTGCAGGTGATGTTCGACAACCTGCCGTCGTCGATCTCGCACATCAAGGCGGGTTCGTTGCGGGCCCTTGCGGTGACGACGGCCACGCGCTCCGCAGAATTGCCCGACGTGCCGACGGTCGCCGAAACCGTGCCGGGCTACGAAGCCAGCGCGTGGTTCGGCATGGGCGCACCGAAGAAGACGCCGGCCGACGTGATCGCGAAGCTGAACGGCGAGATCAATGCGATCCTGGCCGAGCCGAACATCAAGACCCGGATCGGCGAACTCGGCGGCGTCATCATGGCCGGCACGCCGGAGGATTTCGGCAAGGTCATCGTGTCGGAAACCGAGAAGTGGGCCAAGGTCGTGCAATTCGCGGGCGCGCGGGTGGACTAAAGACGCAACCCTGATCCATCCGACCCTGACGGCAACCTTGCAGATCGATGGGTGGCGCTAGGAATACGGTTCTGCCCCAACCTGCAGGCTGCCACGGCTCCGTGGGAGCTTCGGCGGAGCGAGCCGGAAATTCCGGCATCGGCGGCGGCGCGGACCGTTGCCGATCCGAGGTCAATCGGCTAAACGGGATGCCACGCACCCGTAGCTCAGCTGGATAGAGCGTTGCCCTCCGAAGGCAAAGGTCACACGTTCGAATCGTGTCGGGTGCGCCAACTTGCCGAAACTGAGCGGCAAACAGCTCGCAACGCCAGTCCAGTATGAGCGAAACCCGCGTCGGCAGCTTTACCGACGCGGGCTTGGGGGTCTGCCGGTCTTCGCGGGATCGACCGCGAGCCGTTTCGCGTAGCAAACTTATGACATTGCGGGGTTGGTATGTACGACCGCGGGCTGCTCGGCGGGATGGTGGTGAGCCCCGAAACGCGCGGTCAGCCAAGCGTAGATCGGACCCAGCGCATTCATCAGGATCGTCGCAGCGAGCGCAACGAACGGATCTCCCGGTACGGGACCGAAATTACCGAACAGCGTCGCAAAGTACGAGGCGAAGCCGAAAAACATTCCGGGCACGAAGCCGAAAACCGGAATGCGCCCGAGCGACATCATGGTGGCGTTCAGGCTGAACAGGATGACGCATTGCGCGGCAACAAAAGCGTTTCCGCTCAGATGCTGCCCGGCGACGCCGAAGCAAAGCACGATGAGGCAGGCGAAAATTGCGCCGATCGGCATCGTGATCCATATCTTTTTCATGACATCAGGCTTCGGGCCGCCAGCCGCGAAGGTGCCGGCCCATGAGACGAAGATGGCCCATGGCGGCAGGTGCGCGGGCGTGAAGATCGTAGTGGCTGCAAGTAGCGACGCGACAATTTCGGCGGGTAATTTTTTCATAACGGTTTCCTCGGCTTGCTCTGGTTGATGATGCCGGTCTTGCGCCGACTTACTTGATTAGCGATGCGCGTGACCGCATTCGCGGCAAATCCTGCTTTCGTGTTTGGTAATAACGGTGATGCGGCCGCGCTTAAGGACCCAAGAACGCGCCGGCAGATCGAGCAATGCGTCGGCGACCACGAGCGTATCGAGAATCATCAGATCGGCCTGCTTGCCTACCGCGAGCCCGTATTCTTCGGAGAGGCCGACGGCACGGGCAGCGTTGCTCGTGCTCATCTTGAGGATGTCGGCCTGATGTTCAGGAGTGCCGAACTGAATGAGATGCGCCAGAAGGTTTCCGATCTGGAGCGGGTCGGCCTTGCCGAACGGCGTGAAAGCGTTGCGCACGTTGTTTGACGAATAGGCGACGTTCACGCCACCGGCGTGCAGAGCGCGGACGGGCGTTAGCCCCCGCCGCGGATTGATCTCGTCACGGCGGCCGCCAAGATAGGTGTCCGTCGCCGGCAAGGTGACAATATGAATGTCCGCCTCGCGCAACAAATCGATGATCGGCTTCAGGACATCCGGCTTCAGCGAGGCGAGACTGGTCACGTGGCCGAGCGCAACCCGCCCGCGATAACCGGTCTGGATCGTCTTGCGTGCGATATACTCCGTCGTCGCGAAACGCTTGTCGGTCGTGTCGTCTGCAAAATCGACGTGCATGTCGACGGCGAGGTCGTGCTTCTGAGCGAGATCGAAAACCTTGTCGATGTGACCTCGCGTATCGTCCCAGCTTAGTTCGTTGTAGGGACATCCGCCGACGACGTCGGCTCCCATGTCGAGCGCCTGCTCCATCAACTCCTGAACGCCCGTGGTTTTCAGCCAACCTTCCTGGGGGAATGCGACGATCTGCAGATCGAGAAGATCGCGATATTCGTCCTTGAGCTGAATTGCGGTTTCGACCCCGATCATCCCCTGGATGGGATCGACGTCGGGGTGCGCGCGAATGACGACTGTGCCGTTCTTGACGGCCATATCGAGAACCTGGCGCGAACGGTCGAGAACGTCATTTTTTTCCTGCTTTGACTTCAGGATCCCAGTGACACGGATAGCCTCGTCAAGCGTTCCGAAGCGGGCGGGCATCCGGCGATGCAGCAGGGCCTTGTCGAGATGGAGGTGCGGCTCGACGAAGCCCGGAAGCGCCACGCGCCCCTCGGCGTCGATTTCGCCATCGACCTGCGTCTCGATCGATTCTTCGATGGCAACAATCCGGCCGTCGGCAATTCCGATGTCCATCAGCGGTTGTTCGTCGCTGATCCGCGTTCGGCGGATGATCATATCCATCTTCATTGTTTCCTCCCGTCTTATTTTTAGAAACCCAGTGCGATGCCTTCTCCCCGGACATCTGCCCCGCCTTCGAAAAATGGAGACCATGGCCCTTTCAGGCGAATGGCCTGCGCCGTTCCCATGCGTGTATGCGGCCAGCCGACCCGCTCGACCGGATGTCCGCGATGCCGCAGGCCTTCGAACACTGCGTCGGGTGCGTTGCCTTCGAGCAGCAGCTGGTTCGATGTATCGCCCCAGGTGCGGCCATAGAGCAGGCGCGGAGCATCCAGCGCCGACTGAACGTCAAGGCCGAAATCAACGATCCTCGTGACGATCGATGTCTGAGCCTGCGGTTGAACCTCGCCACCCTGACTTCCATAGACGAGGTAAGGATGTCCGTCCTTGCACAGCATTCCGGACATCAGCGTCGAGGCCGATTGTTTGCCGGGCTCGAGGAAATTGTGATGCGTAGGGTCGAGCGAAAAGAAGCTGCCGCGATTCTGAAGCATGACGCCTGACTGCGGATCGAGCACACAGGCGCCGAAATCGAAATACAGGCTCTGCACCAGACCGACGGCATTACCTTCGCGATCGGCCACACAGATGAATGTCGTATCGCTGCCGGACGGCGGGCTGGACGTCGATCGGGCGTGATCGTGGAGCCATGCGGATCGTTCGGTCGAGGCGAGGCATGGCTTCAGCAGATCCCGAACCGGAATGTCATGGAATAGCGGATCGCAGAGATGGCTGTCGCGTTTCTCGAAAGCCCATTTTGTCGCCTGGATCAGCGCGCTGTAAAAGTCTGGCGACGTCGGCCCCATACGGCGGAGGTCAAGGCCCTCCAGAAAGTTCAGAATCAGGAGGCCGGCGATCCCCTGCGACGGCGGGGGCAACTGGTAGGCATCGAATCCGCGATACCGGGTTGAAATGGGATCGACCCATCGGGCGCGATAGTCGGTGAAATCATCGGCTGTCAGCGCGCCGCCGCGGGCCTTCAAGTAAGCGGAGATGCTGCGGCCGGTATGATCGTAGAATGACCGCGGGCCGTCCGCGCCGATCTGTTCCAGCGTAGCCGCGAGTGCACTTTGGATCAGGCGCCCGCCGGGAGAATAAGGCGTGCCGCCGTCGATAAACACATCCGCCGCTCCCGGATCCGCGTGCAGCGCCTCGTGGTCATCCTTGATCCATCCAGCGAGATCGTTGCTGACCGGGCTGCCGTGACGGGCATAGTTTACGGCCGGCTCCATCAGCCGGGCGAGCGGCAGCCGCCCGAATTTTTCATATGCGAGGCGCCAACTGTCGACGGCGCCAGGAACGGTAATCGCGGCCCGTGGCCCGCGGTGCGGAATGCCGACGTTTGCGTCGTAGTCGCTGGCCTGGATATTGCGGCCGCATGGGCCGCTGCCATTCAGCGCATGAATCTTTTTCGACTTTGCGTCATAGATCAGCCAGAAGGCATCTCCGCCGATGCCTATCATGTGCGGAATCACGACACCAAGGGTCGCGGCGGCGCAAATGGCCGCATCAACCGCGCTGCCGCCTTGTTTTAGGACATCGAGAGCAGCGTCGGACCCAAGATAGTGAGCCGTTGCAACCATGCCCCGCTCGGACCGGCATATCGCACGTGATGGTCTCATCCTCGCTCCCGCAGCCGACGGCAGTCAGAAGCTTACCGGCGGAAAAACGGAGCGGTAATCGGCAGTGTCCTAGAGCAATCTAGGAATTTTCCTAGATTGCTCGGGCCTTCAATCCAGTTGATGACGCAGTGCGTAGCGGATCAGGTCGGCCGTGGTTTCGGCCTGCATCTTGTTCAGCAGGTTTGTCTTGTGTGTGCTGGCGGTCTTGATGCTCAGGCCCAGTTTCCGCGCGATATCCGACATCTTGATGCCTCGGACCAGAAGATTGAACACCTCGCGTTCGCGTGGTGTCAGCCGGGTATGCGGCAACTCCGCGCGAGGCGTGCGAACCTGACGGATCAGGCTTTGCGATGCCGAGGCGCTGACAAACAGTTCGCCTTTGACTACCTTGCGGATTGCCTGGATCAATTGATCCGAAGCACTGTTCTTGGTGACATAGCCGGCCGCACCGGCTTTCAGCGCTTCGACGATGTATTGATCTTCCTCGTGCATGCTCAGGACCACCACGCGGCGGCTTTCGGCTGCGGCAATTTCTCTCAGGAGAGAAATTCCACTACGGCCTGGCATAGTGAGATCCAGCAAGACGATCTCGCACGGTGCGGAAGGAAGTTGCGCCAGAAGTTCATCTCCGTCCGTTGCTTCGCCGACAATGTCGATGTCGGCTTCGTCGGCGAGGATCTGCTTCAGCCCTTGCCGGAAGATCGTATGGTCGTCCGCGAGGAAAATCCGGATCATTGCGCAGCTGTCTCCGACGGTTTGTGGGAGATCAACGGGAGACGCGCGAGGATGCGCGTACCGCGTCCGGGTGCACTCTCGATGTTCATGGATCCGCCGAGCATGTGAGCGCGCTCACCCATACCTACCAGCCCAAGCCGTTCCCGCTTCGTGTTCGCCAGCTGCATTCCTCGTCCGTTGTCGCTGACCTCGATCAGCAATTCGCCGCCGGCGTGCGATACCGCTACCCTGGCGTGGGTGGCGCGACTATGCCGCACGATATTGGTCAGCGCTTCCTGCACGATCCGGAAAACGGCGGTGCTGACATCGCTTGGATAAGCCATGTCCTCACGATCGAACGATAGCTCGATGGACAGGGTGTTTGCCTCGGTCAAATTCTGCGTCAGCCATTGCATGGCGGACACGAGGCCCAATTCGTCCAGAATCATTGGCCGAAGATCGGCCGCGATGCGTTGCAGATCGACAACGGATTGATCGACGATCAATGTCAGACGATCGAGGCGCGTTCGCAGCAAGGCCGGTTCGGCGGGAACGCGTTCCCGCAGCCATCCCAGTTCCATCTTCAGCGCCGTTAGCGTTTGTCCGAGTTCATCGTGCAGTTCGCGGGAAATGCGCGCGCGTTCCTCCTCGCGCACCGATTGCAGATAGTTCGACAGATCGCGCAGCTGGGCGCGAGATTTGACCAACTCGTCCTCTGCGGCTTTCCGCTCGGAAATATCGCGTGAAATTCCAACCGTCCCGACGATTCGCCCCTCATGATCACGGATCGGCGATTTAATTGTTTCAAACCAGCGGATGCTGCCCGTCGGATCCGGCCGCGATTCCTCATAGCGACGCCGGCGACCGCTTTTCAGGACCGCACGATCCGTGCGCAGATAGACTTCGGCTATTTCCGGGGGCCAGATCTCGTCAGGCGTCTTGCCAAGGACCAGCTTTTCCGGAACGCCCAGAATTTCGAGGTAGGCTGTATTGACGGCAAGGTAACGACAATCGCGATCCTTCAACCACGCCATGTCGGGAATGTTGTCGAGAAGCGCGCGCTGTTGTTGCTGTGCGTCATGACCGATCATGCTGCAGCATATCATAGAACCCGGTTGCAAGACCGCGTGGGGGCCTGAAATTGCAGCATTATTTCAGGAGCATGCGAGGTGGCGTGTCGAACGACGCGCTGTCTCGCCGCATATTGAGAGATTTTCTCGCTCAACCATGTGAGCGGCCGATGTGCGGATCGCGAAGAACAAGAAACGGGCGCCAGCCATGCGGCCAGCGCCCGCTGATCATATCCTGAACGACTGGCGCGTTACTTCTTCGTCACCAGCTTGCAGGCCGGGTTCTCGGGGCCGAAGGCTTCCTCGCCGGGAATCTTGGCGAGGACCTTGTAGTAGTCCCACGGATACTTGGATTCCTCAGGCGTCTTGACCTGCACCAGCATGAGATCGTGCACCATCAGATTGTCCTCGCGCAGCTTGCCGTTGCGGGAGAAGAAGTCCTCGATCGGATGCTTGCGCATTTCGGCGGCGACCTTGAGCGGATCGTCGGTGCCCGTCGCCTTGATCGCCTCGAGATAGTGCATCACGGACGAGTAGAC
>JBQCIZ010000154.1:0-3230 GCA_051953235.1 Nitrobacter sp.
GCATGAGAGGGAAATCGACAAGGTCATCGCCACCAAGCAGGCCATTCGCGGCGAGGTCGGTTTTCCTCACGCAACGCTGGGCTGGCGGATCTACGACTACATCTTCACGCCGGTCATGGATGAGAACGGCGAGGTGCAGACAATTGCCGGAACAACGCGGGACATCACCGATATCCGGCGCGCTGAAGAACATCTGCAGCTCCTCATCAACGAGCTCAATCATCGCGTGAAGAATACGCTGGCGACGGTTCAATCGATCGCCGCACAAACCTTCCGGGCCGAGCTCGCCGATCCCCGCGCCAAGGCGGAGTTCGAATCCCGTCTGCTCGCCTTGTCGAATGCGCATTCCGTTCTCACGGATGCCAAATGGGAGAGCGCAAGCCTGAAGGAGATCGCGGACCGGGCGCTGGCTCCCTTTCGCGGAGGTGCCGCCGATATGGATCGCGTTGCTGTTACCGGCGACGATACGCAGCTTCCGCCACGCACAGCCCTGGCGATCGCGATGGCGCTGCATGAACTTGCATCCAACGCCATTAAATATGGCGCCCTGACTCGGCCCACCGGCAACGCGGCGCTCGACTGCAAGACTAATGGAGACGCCGTTTACCTGACCTGGCGGGAAACCGGTGGCCCTCTGGTCCGCCCGCCGACGCGACGGGGCTTTGGTACTAGGCTGATCGAGCAAGGGCTGGCGCGTGAGCTGAGTGGCAGCGTCAAGCTCGACTACCAGCCGGGCGGCGTCGTCTGTACGATAAATTTCGCGCTTGGTAGAGACTGATCAGCGCACCCTCACCCGCATGTCCACACCGGGCCGATCGGCGTCTGCGTCCAGCACGGACCGATGCTGCCGCCGTTGTAGCGACCGCGATAGAAGCCGGGCCGGCCGGGATAGCGCCACTGACCATCGTAGAAATTGAAGTACTGTACGTTCGGGTCGATGTACCAATGCCGCGGTTCGCGGCGCGCCTGGCGCAGCACCGCCGGATCCTGCTTGAATAGCGGCGCGGCGTTGTTCAAGGGCTGGCGGTAACCCGGCAGGAAGCCGTAGTGATGCGCGCGACTACCGTGCTTCTTGTGACGGGGCGCGGCCACTGCGGCGGCGGTCGTGAGCGACAGGACGATGATAATCAAGAACTTGATGAATCGCGACATGGGCCGATTCTAGACTCGCGGCCGCCGCGACACCACTCAAATCCAGGCGAACGCGCGCGGACAAGCAGCGTCACATCCGCACGCACTCCTTCCGATCATATCAATGCGCCCGCGCTGCCACGGGTCCGTGCCCCACCCGCCCCGTCAACCGGAAGAACATATTCGACGTTACCTGTACTTCCGGCCGCGCGAGGTGCGCCTCGAGCGCCGCCATGTCGCGCGCCATGTCGTCGCGCGTGACGAAGCCCGCCTCCAGCATCCGTTCGCGCACATTGTCGATCAGCCTCTTCTGGAACCAGCGCCGCTCGTGACCTTTCGGGAACACGTGCACGATTGCATCGACCGAGATATCGGTGACACCGGCGTCGCGAAACAGCCGATGGATTCGCCGACCGACAGCAAGGTCGATATTCTGCGCACGGGCATAGGCCGCATAGGCGTCCATCAGCCGGTCCAGTGCCGGCAGTGGCGGATCGCAACAGCACGGCAGATAATCGGCTTCGAAACTTGCGACCCAGCCGCCGGGACGCACCAGCGCCACGAGTTCTCGCACCGCGCGCTCTGGCTCGGGCACATTGACGAGCAACAGCCGCATGTGCCCGCCATCGAATGAGGCGCGCGGCAGGCCGGTGTCGTACGCATCGCCCTCGCGCACCTCAACCTGCGTCAGACCGCGATCCCCGGCAAAACGCCGCGCCAGTTCGACGAAATGGCGGCCGCGCTCGATGCCGAGCACATGGCCGCGTTCGCCGACACGCTCGGCCAGGAGATGCAACACGCCCCCGGGACCACAACCGAGATCGACGACCTTTTCGCCGTGTTTGATTCCAATGCGATCGAGCTGCGCCTCGGAGTCCGAGCGGAGGGTGACGATCTGGCGCGTCAGCCGCTCGACTTCGGCGTCGTCGCGTCCGAGCAGGTAGCTGTCGGTCTCGGTCATGGCGCCTCCCGTGCACGTTGATTGTCGTTGTCAACCGTTCTACGGGCGAACTGCGGCAAGACTATTTCCGTCCGCCGTTGGCGGCCGGTTCGGGTTCCGGCGGCGCCGGAAACGCGCTAGCCTTTCGGACAGGCAAGCGGAGGCGATCCTGCGCAACATCGATTTCAGCTCCTGGCACAGCGTGCTCGCGACCCTGATCGGGCTTGCGCTAATCACCTTCATCGGCGTCGGCATCCGACTGCTGGTGATGGTCACGATCCAGCAGCGTCGCGAACGCATGAACCGCCAGATCAACGAGCGCCTGCGCACGCTGATCGCAGCCTACAAGGTGCTGGGCGGATCGTTCACCGGCGATCTCACCGTTGACCCGACACATCTGCGCGACCTGAACCGGCGCGACGAACCGGCTGGTGATGGCGAGGCCGCCACCGAAGGGGCCGGCCGATCGGATCGCGCACGGCGCATCCGCGACGCGGTCGAGGCGGCGTTGTCGGACATCATGCTGCTCGGCACCGAGGCACAAGTTCGTCTCGCCGAACGCGCGGCGCGCGAACTCGTCGCCGGACGACCGGCGCATACCCACGAGTTCGTGGTGTCGCTGCGCGATTTCATTCGCGTCGCGCTCGATCTCGACCCGGTCCCGGCCGATCTTGCGATCCCGATGCAGGGCCCCGCGCGTCCGTCGAATGCGTCCGGACGCGGTAAGGGCGAACGCGGCAAGGACGGCGGTCAAAAAGGCGGTGGCGGCATGGGAATGGGCATGGGCGGGGGGATGGGTAGCGGAATGGGCGGAGGTTTTGGCGCGGGAGACGACGAGGACACCGCATCCGGTCGTTACGGCTAGACGCCTCGCTGCAAAATTCGCGCGGGGGCAGCGCGCTCTTGTTCATTCAATGCAGCCACGCACGTGCGGGGACTTGCGCCAGTCCCCTCGCCCGATACTGTGCCGGCGTTCTCTGAAAGAGGTTTTGCATGAGCATGTCCCGCATTAGGGCGCAGGTGGCGGGTGGGGGCGGCGGCGCGGCGCTCAGGGTCCGCCGGCTGCGCGATGCCGAGCCGGTGCCGGCCTGGGGCGGCACACCGCTCATCCCCGAGGCCAAACCGCAGGGCAAGCTTCCCACCCTGAAGATGCCGACTG
>JBQCIZ010000155.1:0-3958 GCA_051953235.1 Nitrobacter sp.
GTGGCTATCGATCAGGCCCGGCGTGACGGTGGTGCCGTTGGCATCGACGATGGCGGTTGCGCTTTCCTGGTTCACGTCCTTGGCGCGACCGATCGCGGTGATCTTGCCGTTCTCGGCGACGATGGTGTCAGCGTCGAGGATTGGGTTTTCCATGGCGCCGCTGAGCAGCAGGCCGATGTTGCGGACGACGAGCTTGGTGGGACCGGAGGGGCCCTGGGGGGCGTCGTGAGCCATGGATTTTCTCCCTTTTTTCAGTGCCTTGGCGGCATGGACCGGCCAACTTCACCCTGCCTTGACGGCGGGATCAAGATGGATTATTCATTTGTATACAAATGAACGTATACAAATGAATTGAGCGGCACAATGCAGCCCCGCCGCAAATTCCGCAACTGGCCCCGGCGATGTCCGGACGCGCCGAACCTGGAATCGATGGCATGAGCAATTTCAATCAGGAAAGCGTTCTCAGCGTTCATCACTGGACCGATACGCTGTTCTCCTTCACTACCACCCGCGATCCGTCGTTCCGCTTCCGCAACGGCGAGTTCACAATGATCGGGCTGAAGATCAACGAGAAGCCGCTGCTGCGCGCCTACAGCGTCGCGAGCGCGAATTACGAAGACCGGCTGGAATTCTTCTCGATCAAGGTGCCGGACGGACCGCTGACGTCGCATCTTCAGCATCTGAAGGAGGGCGATGAGATCATCGTCAGCCGCAAGGCCACCGGCACGCTTGTCATCGACAATCTCGAGGACGGCCGCAACCTCTACCTGATCGGCACCGGCACCGGCCTCGCGCCGTTCCTCAGCGTGATCAAGGATCCCGAGACTTACGACCGCTTCGAGAAGGTGGTGCTGCTGCACGGCTGCCGCCGCGTCGCCGAACTTGCCTATGGCGAGATGATCACCGAAAAGCTGCCGAACGACGAGCTGATCGGCGAGCTCGTTCGTAATCAGCTGATCTACTATCCGACCGTGACGCGCGATCCGTTCCGCAACCGCGGTCGGATCACCGACCTGATGGAATCGGGCAAGCTGTTCGCTGACATCAACCTGGCATCGCTCGACGCAGCCCATGATCGCGTTATGATCTGCGGCAGCCCGGCGCTGCTCAGGGATACGCACGAGCTGCTGACGCGGCGCGGCTTCATCGAGGGCAATCACGGCGAGCCCGGCCAGTTCGTGGTCGAGAAGGCGTTCGCCGAGCGTTGAGACGGTCGCAACCGACGCAAGCGATCCGGTTTCCATCTGAAAACCGTAAGCGTTCGACGGCAACGAGTGCGCCGTTTTCAATCCCCGCGGCCTGTGCTCTAATCGAGCCAATCGCCGCGGGAGGATTTCATGCAAACCGGCATCCCCTGCATGCTGATGCGGGGCGGCACCTCAAAGGGCGCCTATTTTCTCGCAACCGATCTACCCGCCGACACCGAGAGCCGCGACCGCATCCTGCTTGGCGCGCTGGGGTCGCCCGACCCGCGGCAGATCGACGGCATTGGCGGCGCACATCCGCTGACCAGCAAGGTCGCGATCGTCTCGCGCTCGACTGAGCCCGGCATCGATATCGATTTCCTGTTTGCGCAGGTGGTGGTGGACAAGGCTTCGGTTGATACCACGCCGAACTGCGGCAATATCCTGTCCGGCGTCGCGCCGTTCGCGATCGAGCGCGGTCTGGTCAAGGCTGTCCATCCCGCCACGCGGGTCCGCGTCCGCACGATCAATACAGGGACCATCGCCGATCTTCTGGTGCAGACGCCGAACGGCATCGTGAACTATGAGGGCGATACCCGCATCGACGGCGTGCCGGGAACGGCGGCGATGATCGCGGTCGATTTTCTCGATGCCGCGGGTTCGGTTTGCGGCGCCTTGTTGCCGACCGGAAACCCTGTCGACCGCGTGGAGGGAATCGACGTCACGCTGATCGATAACGGCATGCCTGTTGTCGTAATGGCGGCCTCCGATGTCGGCATTACTGGTTATGAGCCGCGCGACCAACTCAATGTTGACAAGGCGCTGAAAGCGCGCATCGAACGCGTCCGCCTTGCTGCAGGACCGCTGATGAATCTCGGCGATGTCACTGGCAAGGTCGTGCCGAAGATCGCACTGCTGGCGCCGCCCCGAGCCGGTGGTCATGTCTCGACGCGCAGCTTCATCCCGCACGAGTGTCATGCATCGATCGGAGTGTTTGCGGCGGTCTCGGTCGCAACCGCCTGCGTGCTGCCGGGGTCGCCCGGCGCGCGTATCGCAGAGGTACCGGACGGTCCCGTCAAAACATTTTCCGTGGAGCATCCGACCGGCGAGTTTACCGTGCGCCTCGAGGTCGATGGCGATGCAGGAACACCGGCCATCAAGCGCGCAGGGCTGGTGCGGACCGCGCGAAAACTGTTCGACGGTATGGTGTTCGTGTCGCCACGTGCTGCTTCCGGCTGGTCGATTGACGCCACGCGGCAAGCCGCGGAATAACATCTCAATGCTGCATCTGGAGATTTGAGGTTCATGGCTGCTTCCAGCAAGACCGGTCTTGTCGTGTCCGCCCATCCCGGCGATTTCGTCTGGCGCGCCGGCGGCGCGATCGCGCTGCACGCCAGGCGAGGCTATCGCGTCAAGATTGTCTGCCTATCCTATGGCGAGCGCGGCGAAAGCCAGTTCGCCTGGAAGGCGGCGGGGGTGAAGATGGAGGACGTCAAGGCGCAGCGGAAGGATGAAGCCCAGCGGGCGGCGGACCTGCTCGGCGCGGAGATCGAGTTCTTCGATGCCGGCGACTATCCGTTGCGCAGCACGCCGGCAATGCTCGACCGGCTGATCGACATCAACCACGAACTGAAGCCGTCGTTCATCCTGACGCATTCCCTTCACGATCCCTACAACGTCGATCATCCGGAGGCCTCGCGGCTCGCGCAGGAGGCGCGGATCATCGCGCAGGCAGCTGGCCACAAGCCTGACCCGGCGCGTGCCTACAGCGCGCCGCCGGTGTTCCTGTTCGAACCGCATCAGCCCGAACAGTGCGATTTCAAACCGAATGTCATCGTCAATATCGACGAGGTCTGGGAGACGAAGCGCAAGGCGTTCGAGATTCTCGCAGCACAAAAGCATCTGTGGGAGTATTACACGCGCGTCGCGCTCAATCGCGGCATGCAGGGCGGCCGCAATACCGGCAAACCCATGACCTACGGAGAAGCCTATCAGCGCCTGTTCCCGATGGTGCTGGAAGAGTTCTCCTGATGGTGCCGCCGGTTGCTGGTCAATAAAGGTATTTCGCCATGATTCATGAGCCCATCTACGATCTGGCTCATCTCGGCCATATGGAATTGCTGACGCCGAAGCCCGACGAAAGCCTGAAATTCTTCGTCGATGTCATGGGCATGACGATCAGCGGCCGCCAGGGCGAGTCGGTGTACCTGCGCGGCTGGGACGATTACGAGCGCTATTCGCTGAAACTCACCGCGTCGAAGACGTCGGGCATGGAGCATATGGCGCTGCGCGCGCGAAGCCCGCAGGCGCTGGAGCGGCGTGTCGCCGCGCTCAGGGGATCGGAGTTTGCAGTCGGCTGGACCGACGGTGATCTTGGCCATGGACCTGCATTTCGCTGCCGCGATCCCGATGGTCACATCGTCGAGCTCTACTACGAGACCGAATGGTATCAGGCGCCGCCGGAGCTGAAGCCGGCGCTGAAAAATCAGGCGCAGCGCTTTCCGGCGCGCGGCATCAATGTCCGCAGGCTCGATCATCTCAATTGCCTTGCGGTCGATATCAAGGCCAACCGCATCTTCTTCGAGACCTACCTCGGCTGCCGGCTGACCGAGCAGATCGTGCTGAACGACGGTACCGAGGCCGCGATGTGGATGACGATGTCGAACAAGAGCTACGACTTCGCCTACTCACGCGATCATTCCGGCACGAAAGGGCGCTTTCATCACGTCACCTATGCGCTGGACAGCCGCGAGGATATTCTGCGCGCTGCCGAT
>JBQCIZ010000156.1:0-5507 GCA_051953235.1 Nitrobacter sp.
TCCGGAGAGGTAATGGTTGCCTTGAGTTTGCCGCAAGCGAAACAGCATCAGTTTTTCGCCGGTTCCGAGGTGCAGGGAGAACCAGTCCCACCCGGTCTGGTCCGCCGCCAGCGGCTGACTGCTCCATTCACGGTCCATCCAGGCCTGTCCGGTGACGTTGACGGATTTGCCGTCGATGGTGACGGTCCCCGCCACGGTGAAAAATGGCTGACTGTAATAGTAGGAGGCCTGTCCCTGCGCGGATTTGCGGCTGTAGCCGGCGTTGCCTTCGAGCACGAGCGGCTTGTCGGCATTGAGCGTCAGCGCATAGCCGAAATCCGCGCCGGCCGCTTTCATTTCGAGCGGCGCGATGTTCGTTGCGGACATGCCGTCGAGCCCGCGCATCTCCCATGCATCGATCCACGCATGAAACGGATCGGCGTCCACGCCAGCCTGGCCGATGCCGCCCCGTGCAAAGGTTTCGCCGAAGCGATGAGTGTCGGCGCGCGTGACTGCGGCATGCCCCATCCAGATCTGCTGACTGGCCCAACCCTCTCGTTGCGGTCCGGGCTGCGCTGCCTGACGAAACAGCGTCCACTGGACGCCGAAGGAATTGCCGTCGCTGTCCGCGAGATTGGCGGTGACGTACCACCACTCGATCCGATAGTCGGGATGCGGTCCGTGATCGGCTGGAAACGAAAAGCGGCGGCCCGGCACGACGGCCGTAAATCCGGAAGCGTCGTTGCCGAGGCCAGCAAAGCCTTGCGCCAGCGAGGTGCGCGGACCGAAGCCGAGAGCGGCGAGCCCAACCGCAAACGAGCGCCGCGAAAGTCTGGCCCTAGCGCTCATTGGCAAACACCTTGATCAGCGCCGCCGGCGGCATGTGGAGCAGTTTGACGAGCGGCGCCAGCATGGCCAGCAGCGCCGCTAGCATGGCGACGCCGAGAAGCTCGATCAGATGCAGCGGAAAAACGTGAAACGGCAGGCGCCAGCCGAAGGCTCTTACATTGACCACGGCAATCAGGCACCACGCCACCAGCAATCCCAGCGGCAAGGCCAACAGTGCGGTGATGAACGAAATCGCTATCGTCTTGAGCAACTCGATGCCGGCGAGTTGTCGCCGGGTCAGGCCGAGTGCCCATAGCGGAGCAAGCTGTGGCAAACGCGAATTGCTCAGGGTCAGAAGGCTCGTGAGCAATGCAATACCGGCGACGCCGAGCGTGAAAGTGTTCAGGGCCGCGGTCACGGCGAAGGTGCGGTTGAAGATTCGCATCGATTCCGCCTTCAACGCTGTTTGATCGGAGAGATGACGTTCGTCGAGATGAAACGTTTGCCGCAGCTCATCGACCAGCGGAGCGATCTTGCCGGGCGTGACGCGCAGACCGAACCGGGTTTTGGGTTCGTCGGGAAATCGGCGCCGAAATGCGTCGATGTTAACGGCGATCTGCCCTTTGGGATTGCCGTAGTCGGCGTAGATCGCAACCACTTCTACTGGCCAGTTGCCGCCGGGTGTACCGAGAGTCAATCGATCACCGAGCCGCAGTTTCAGTTTGCGCGCCAGTTGCTCGCTGACGAGCGCGGCGTTGCCGGATTTGACCTCGTCCCACGCGTTTGTTCTCGATTCGAGCAGCGGCCAGCGGTCTCGATAGGTGGCGTGATCGGCGAGGCCAAGAACCTCCACGGGCCACCCGCCGATCTCGGTCTCCGCGCGGCCGCTTGGCAGAATGGCGGTGACCTCGGGCCGTTCGCGCAACCTCGCCTCGATGTCGCGTGCCTGCGCGTCGTCGCGTGCGTTGACATAGACATCCGCCGCGAGCCGGCCATCGAGCCACGTTGCGAACGTCTTGCTGAAACTCTCGACCATGGTTCCCACGCCGACATTGACGGCAAGCGCGAGCAGAAGCGCCATCAGCGCCAGCGACAGGCCGGGAAGCTGCTGGCGGCTGTCGGCCCAGAACCACATCACGAGCGGCCGCTGCGCGCTGCTTGCGCCGGCCTGAAGAACAAGGCCGAGCAGAACGGGCAGCGCAAGCGCGGCTCCCAGCAGAAGCGCCGCCAGCACCGCGAATCCTGACATCAGCGAGTCGCCGATCGCCAGCACGGTCCCAGCCGCAACGAACATGGCAATGGCGCACACGCCCTGCCAGCCGAGCCATCGCCGTTGGATACGCTGCCCGGCCTGAGATTGCGCCATTGCAACAACCGGAAGACGAACGATCCGCAACAGGCTCATCGCTGCCGCGGCGAATGTGCCCACGACGCTCATTGCAAATCCCGCTGCCCACCATTCCGGTTTAAGGACCAGCTGACCGGGAATCTGCGCGCCATACAGTCCCTGCAGGCTCGCCGCAACATCGGGTAACAACGCGGCGGCGATCAAATATCCGCAGATCAGTCCGATCAGGCCGGCCACAAGTGCGAGCGCCAGGAGCTCTGCCAACAATACGATATTCAGCATTCGGGACGACACGCCGCAGGCGCGCAAGGTCCGGAGCATGGGAACGCGCTGCTCGAAGGCAAGGCCGATCGCTGAGTTGACGATAAAGATCCCGACGAGAAACGACAGTAGTCCGAAAGCCGACAGGTTGAGGTGAAAACTGTCGGTCAGACGTTCCAGATCGGTTTCAGCGTCCGGCGCGACATACCGAAGCTGGTTGCCCGCGACCGTCTCGAGCGGTGCACGCGGTCCGCGCGTCTTGCCGATCAACAAACGTGACAGCCTGTCCGGCTGATGCAGAAGACTCTGTGCCCGTCCGATGTCGACAATCAGGATGCCAGGCGCGAGCTGCTGCTGAGCCTTGAGAGGTGGCAGGACCATGCCGTCGTCGGTTCGAAGAATCGCACCGCTCGCCGAGCCCAGTTCGGCCAGTGTTTCTGGTGCCACCAGCGCTTCGCCCGGCGGCGCGAGGAACGATTGCAAATCGGATCGTCCGACCGACGGAATTGACCCTGCTTCGGCAGGAAACGTCACCGGCTCGATTCCCAGAAGCCGGATTGTTTTTCCTTGAATGCGGATGCGGCCTTCGAGCACGGGCGAGACCGGCCAGCCGGCGCGGCGAAGATCGACGAACAGCCGCTGGGGAAATGTGGAGTCCTGCTGCGCGACCAGCATGGCGACCCGGGCGCCTCCGAAAGCGGCGGCGGCGCGGTCATAACTGTTGCGCGCCTGCTCGTTCAGCGCCTGTACGCCGCTCCACAAGGCAGTCGCCGAGATCAGGCCGATCGCGAGCGTCGCCAGTTGCATCGGGTGCTTGCGCCAATGACTGAGCAGAACCGCAAGAATCCAGAGGGCGCGTCTCACGAGATCAGTCCGGCGCTCAAGTGAACCCGCCGGTCGAGCGTGGCGGCGAGTCTCGTGCTATGCGTCACCATCAGGAAACTGCACCCGCTACGCTCGATGAGATCGCGTGCGAGATCCATGACCTCATCGGCGGTTGTTTCGTCGAGGTTGCCGGTCGGTTCGTCGGCGAGCAGCAGCGGCGGCCTGACCGCGAGGGCGCGTCCGATTGCGACGCGCTGCTGCTGGCCACCGGAGAGCTGTTCGGGATAGCGTATCAGCAGATCGCCGAGTCCCAGCCGGTCGACGAGTTCGCTCTGCCATTGGCGGTCGTGACGTCCGGCGATACGCGCCTGAAAAGCCAGATTGTCGGCGACCGTGAGGGACGGGATCAAATTGAATTGCTGGAAAACCAACCCCAGCCGGTCCCGGCGAAGGGCTGCGCGGCCCTGATCGGCCAGTCCGGTCACCTCCATACCCTCGAGCCGGATGGAGCCACTGTCCGCCCGATCGAGACCAGCGATCAGATGCAGCAGTGTACTTTTACCGCTGCCGGACTCGCCGGTTAGTGCAACGCTTTCGCCGGCGTCGACGCGCAGACAGGCGCCGCTAAGCACGGTGACGCGCTCCTGCGCCGAGCGATAGGTCTTGGTCAGGTTCTGGATAGTCAGCATGGCCACATCTGGCGTCTCGATAGTCGGGTTTGTCCGGAGGCGGTGTCGGGACGAACCGGGATCATAGTGGCGACGGAAAAGCTCGTCACGCAATTGGCTGCATGTCAGGAGTGCCAGCTCATCCATGACATGAAATGCCGGATTGCCTTCTCCGCCAAACAGCGGCTAGCATCGGCCAACGCTAATTGAAGAAAAACAGGGCAAGGGGAAACAACATGACCGCGCAACCGACGCCGAAAGGGGCCTGGAGGATCACGTTTCTCCTGTTCCTCTTCATGCTCGTGAATTTTGCCGACAAGATCGTCGTCGGTCTGGCCGGTGTCCCGATCATGACAGAGCTGAAACTCGAGCCCGAGCAGTTCGGTTTCCTGGGCTCGTCGTTTTTCTTCCTGTTCTCGATTTCGGCCGTTGTCGTCGGCTTCATCGTCAACCGCGTCGCGGCGCGCTGGGTGCTGCTGGTCCTCGCCTTGATCTGGGCGCTGGCGCAGTTTCCGATGGTCGGAACGGTCAGCTTCACCACGCTGGTGATCTGCCGCATTATTCTCGGTGCCGGTGAAGGGCCGGCCTTCTCGGTCGCGGCGCATGCGATCTACAAGTGGTTTCCCGACGAAAAGCGCACGCTGCCGACCGCGGTCCTCTCGCAGGGTTCAGCACTGGGCGTGGTGTTCGCTGTGCCTGCGCTGAACTGGATCATCGTCAACCATAGCTGGCATCACGCCTTCGGAGCGCTCGGTGTCGTCGGTCTCATGTGGGTTGTTGCCTGGTTCCTTCTCGGCCGGGAAGGACCGCTGGTGCAGACCGTGGCGACCGCGGCCGATACCCGCATTCCCTACTCGCGCCTGCTGACATCGCGCACCTTCATCGGCTGCGTTGCGGCGACGTTCGGTGCGTACTGGGCGCTGTCGCTCGGTCTGACCTGGTTCACGCCGTTCATCGTCAAGGGCCTGGGCTTCACGCAACAGCAGGCCGGGTTCATCTCGATCATGCCCTGGGTATTCGGTGCGTTCATTGTCATTCTCACCGGCTGGCTGTCCCAGCGGCTGATGGCGAACGGCATGACCACCCGCGGGGCGCGGGGCGTACTCGGGGCTGCACCGCTCATCGCGGGCGGGCTGATCCTGCTCGGCATTCCCCATGTCGATAGCGCAGGTATGAAGATCGCTCTTCTGGTGATCGGCTCCGGCCTGTGTGGATCGATCTATGTGGTTTGTCCGCCGATGCTCGGTGAATTCACGCCGGTATCGCAGCGCGGCGCGGTGATCGCGATCTACGGCGCACTCTATACGCTGTCCGGAATTATCGCGCCCTTCGTGATGGGCACGGTGATCCAGCACGCCGGCGGCGCGATGCTCGATGGCTACATGACCGGCTTCATCATCAACGGCTGCGTGATGATCGTGGCGGGACTGCTCGGGTTGCTGCTGCTGTGGCCCAACACCGAGCGCGCCCGTTTGTTGAGCGAACCCGCGCAGGCGAAGTTCGCCTGACATGATGCGGTTGCGGCTCCTGCCGCGACCGCACGGGATGTCAGGAAAATGTCAGGAGATGACTACGCGTGCGCCGGCCTTTTCGGCAGC
>JBQCIZ010000157.1:0-17157 GCA_051953235.1 Nitrobacter sp.
GCCGCGCGGCGGCGCGTCTTGACATCACCCGGCGCGCGGTGTCTCTCCGCCCCTGATTTCAAGGGGCGAACGCATGACAGCCGCATTTACTTTCCCGGGACAGGGATCCCAGACCGTCGGCATGGGCAAGGCGCTGGCCGATGCCTTTCCGGTGGCAAAAGCCGTTTTCGATGAGGTCGATGCAGCCCTCGGCGAGAAACTGACGGCCATTATCTGGGATGGTCCTGCCGAAACCCTGCAGCTGACAGAGAATGCCCAGCCGGCCTTGATGGCGGTGTCGATCGCGACCCTCCGCGTGCTGGAAAGCGAAGCCGGCTTTTCGGTCGGGCGTGACGCGGCCTTCGTGGCCGGCCACTCGCTCGGCGAATACTCCGCACTGGCCGCTGCGGGAAGCCTGAGCATCAGCGACACGGCACGCCTGTTGCGGACGCGCGGGCTTGCGATGCAGAAGGCGGTTCCCGTCGGTGTCGGCGCGATGGCGGCGCTGCTCGGCCTCGATTACGAGGCTGCGGTGGCCGTTGCCGAAGAAGCAGCGCAGGGGCAGGTCTGTCAGGCCGCTAACGACAATGGCGGCGGGCAGGTGGTCGTGTCCGGCGACAAGGCGGCGGTCGATCGCGCGGTGGAGATCGCCAAAACCAAAGGCGCCAAGCGCGCCATGTTGCTGCCGGTGTCCGCGCCGTTCCATTGCAAGCTGATGCAACCCGCAGCCGATGCCATGGCGAAGGCGCTGGCTGACGTGACGATCAACAAGCCGGCCGCTCCCGTCGTGTCCAATGTGCTGGCGGCGCCGATCACCGATCCGGACGAGATTCGCCGCCGCCTCGTGGAACAGGTAACGGGAACCGTGCGCTGGCGCGAGTCGGTCGCCTATATGGCGGGTCATGGTGTGACTCGGTTTTTTGAAATAGGTGCCGGCAAGGTCCTAAGCGGTCTGGTCAAGCGTATCGCGGACGGTGCCGTCGGCGTTGCCGTGGGCGGACCGAACGATATCGCGCCGGCGAAAGAGGCGCTTGCCGCCGCACGATCGGCGTGAGCGAGAGTTGAGGAGAGATCACATGTTCGATTTGACCGGCAAGACCGCGCTCGTCACCGGCGCAACCGGCGGCATCGGCGGCGCGATTGCGAAGGCGTTGCATGCCCAAGGTGCGACCGTGGCGATCTCCGGTACGCGGCGCGAGGTGCTGGAGACGTTGGCGGCCTCGCTTGGCGATCGCGTTCATGTGCTGCCTTGCAACCTGTCGGAAGCTGCCGAAGTGGAGGCACTGGTGCCCGATGCCGAGAAGGCGATGGGGCAGGTCGATATTCTCGTCGCCAATGCTGGCGTCACCCGTGACAACCTGTTCGTGCAGCTGCGCGACGAGGACTGGGACGATGTCATCCGGATCAACCTGACCTCGACGTTCCGTCTCGCGCGTGCCGCAACCAAACTGATGATGCGCAAGCGGTTCGGCCGCATCATCGCGATCACCTCGGTGGTCGGCGTGACCGGCAATCCGGGGCAGGGGAACTACACCGCATCGAAAGCGGGTCTGATCGGCATGATCAAGACCCTTGGCGCGGAATATGCCAAGCGGGGCGTCACTGCGAACTGCATCGCACCCGGCTTTATCGCGACGCCAATGACCGATGTGCTCAACGACAAGCAGCGCGAGGCGATCCTGACGAAGGTCCCGGCGGCGCGGCTTGGAACGCCAGAAGATATCGCTGCCGCGGCGGTCTATCTGAGCTCGAACGAGGCCGCTTACGTCACCGGCCAGACCCTTCACGTCAACGGCGGAATGGCAATGATTTGAGAGGCTTTGGGCTCGCCCCCCGGGGCTTGTGGTCAGGGCTTTCGATGTGTGATAACCGGACCCGGAACGGGTGGACAAAGAACGCCATTGCAGGAATTTGAAACCCTGTATATTGGCGGTGCGGAGGCTGCCGTCGTTTGCCGGTCCGCACCCGCCGCGAGCGGAACAGACCGGGATTTGCACGGCTGCCATAGAATTTAGCGGGTTAGTGCACCACGATGGCTCGTATCGCTTGCGGTCGGGTCCAATTGAACAAGCGCGAGGTTGAATAATGAGCGAGATTGGCGAGCGGGTTAAGAAAATCGTGGTCGAGCACCTTGGTGTCGAGCCCGAGAAAGTCGTCGACAATGCCAGCTTCATTGACGATCTCGGCGCCGACAGTCTCGACACGGTCGAGCTCGTGATGGCTTTCGAGGAAGAGTTCGGTTGCGAAATTCCCGATGACGCCGCAGAGACGATCCTGACCGTCGGCGACGCCACGAAGTTTCTCGAGAAGAACGCGAAAAGCTGACGTCCTCGCACGGTCTTGTTGAAGCCGGACGGGCCGTGATCGAACGGTCCACCGGCTTTTCCTTATGACCGGGGCATCAGGCTGGAGTTCCCGACATGAGACGTGTCGTCGTCACAGGCCTTGGCATGGTTTCGCCGCTCGGCTGCGGCGTCGAGCCGACCTGGAAGCGCCTCCTTAACGGTGAGAGCGGCGCGAAGCAGATCGATACGTTCGATGTTGCCGACCTGCCGAGTCGCATCGCGTGTGTGATTCCGCGCGGTGACGGGACGAACGGAACCTTCAATCCAGATCAGTGGATGGAGCCGAAGGACCAGCGCAAGGTCGACGACTTCATCATCTTTGCGATGAGCGCGGCCAAGCAGGCGCTCGACGATGCGGATTGGCATCCCGCGACGGAAGAAGACCGTTGCGCGACCGGCACCATGATCGGTTCTGGCATCGGCGGCCTCTCCGGAATCGCCGACACTGCTATCCTTCTGAAGGAGCGCGGGCCCCGCAAGGTGTCGCCGTTCTTCATTCCTGGGCGCCTGATCAATCTTGCTTCCGGCTACGTGTCGATCGAGCATGGACTGAAGGGGCCGAACCACGCGGTGGTGACGGCGTGTTCGACCGGCGCGCATGCGATTGGCGACGCGAGCCGCCTGATCGCGCTCGGCGATGCCGATGTCATGGTGGCGGGTGGCGCGGAGTCGCCGATCTGCCGCATCGGCATGGCCGGCTTCTGTGCGGCGCGCGCGCTGTCCACCGGCTTCAACGATACGCCACAAAAGGCCTCGCGTCCCTACGACAAGGATCGCGACGGCTTTGTGATGGGCGAGGGCGCGGGTGTTGTCGTGCTCGAGGAGTACGAGCACGCGCGCAAGCGTGGTGCGAAGATTTATGCCGAGGTGGTCGGCTACGGTCTGTCGGGCGATGCTTATCATATCACGTCGCCGTCGCCGGATGGTGATGGTGGTTTCCGCAGCATGAGCGCGGCGCTGAAGCGCGCCGGCATTTCGCCGTCGGATATCGACTACATCAACGCCCATGGAACATCGACGCTGGTCGGCGATGAAATCGAGTTGGGCGCGGTCGAGCGCCTGTTGGGCAATGCTGCTTCGAAGACAACGATGTCCTCGACCAAGTCGTCAACGGGTCATCTGCTCGGAGCGGCCGGCGCGATCGAGGCCATTTTTAGCATCCTTGCGATTCGCGACAATATCGCGCCGCCGACGATCAATCTCGATAACCCGTCGGTTGAAACCGCGATTGATCTCGTGCCTCACAAGGCGCGCGCACGGGAAATCAATGTGGCCTTGTCGAATTCATTTGGATTTGGCGGCACGAATGCATCCGTAGTTGTGCGACGCGTGATCAATTAGTTGCGTAGGCAGGATTGAATCCACCGTTTCGCCGTATTCGGTGCTAAACCCTAGTGGTCCGTTTCTAACATTTGCATCCCGTTGCGGCACGCGCTCTTGCAAATGTTAGAAACCAAGGACCAGTGGAAAATATAGATTTCTCGTGGTTTTTGGATTTGACTTTCGCCACACGGGTTCGGTGAACGCTGGTCGCTATTGAAAAATCCACTCCACTAGAGGTGGGCGTATGCTGTTGACCGGAGCAGGGAATTTGCCGGTCGCGATAGAACCGGCAGGATTCAGGTTACGTCGATGAGTGAAAGGCCGCCCATTTCTCCACGCAGTCCGCGCGCCGCGCTTGAGCCTGAGCAGGTGCCGCCGCCGCCGAAGCGTTCCGACCGCGCCCGCAGCCCGCTGGTGATTGCCGGCAATGCGATCATCACCATCGTGCTGATCGGAATGCTTGGCGTTGGCGGAATCTACGTCTACGGCAAACAGAAGATCGAAGCCCCCGGGCCGCTGCAGGAAGACAAGATCGTCAATATCCCGTCCCGCGCGGGAATGACCGATATCGCGGATGTTCTTCAGCGCGAAGGCGTGATCGACAACAATCGCTGGGCATTTATTGGAAGCGTATTCGCATTGAAGGCGCGTTCCGACTTGAAGCCGGGTGAATATCTCTTTCAGAAGAATGCCAGCTTGCGCGATGTCATCGGCACCATCGTCGAGGGCAAGGTTGTGCAGCATTCCGTCACGATCCCGGAAGGCCTGACCTCCGAACAGATCGTGGAGCGGCTTTCGGAAAACAATATTTTCTCAGGGACCATTCGCGAGATTCCACGTGAAGGAACGCTGCTGCCCGAAACGTACAAATTCCCACGTGGAACCAGCCGCGAGCAGGTGATCCAGCGCATGCAGCAGGCGCAGAAGCGCGTGCTTGCCGAGATATGGGAGCGCCGCAATCCCGACGTGCCGGTCAAGACGCCGGAGCAACTGGTGACGCTCGCGTCGATCATCGAGAAGGAAACCGGCAAGCCGGATGAGCGCAGCCGCGTCGCGGCGGTGTTCGTCAATCGGCTGAAGCAAAGAATGAAGCTGCAGTCCGATCCGACCATCATTTACGGTCTGGTCGGCGGCAAGGGAACGCTTGGCCGGCCGATCAAGCGCAGCGAAATCATGCAGCCGTCCCCCTACAACACTTATGTGGTCGAGGGGCTGCCGCCCGGGCCGATCGCGAATCCTGGCCGCGCATCGCTTGAAGCTGCGGCCAATCCGGCGCGGACGCGCGATCTCTTCTTCGTGGCCGATGGAACGGGTGGTCACAGCTTTACCGAGACCTACGAACAGCATCAAAAGAACGTCGCCAAACTGCGGACGATGGAAAAGCAGATCCAGAACGATACGGTCGAACCGGCTGACGAGCCGCCGCCGGCGGCAGCGCCCGCGGCTGCGGCGCCTCCCGCTGCCGACACCGATGCGACCGGCGCTGCCCCTGGGGCGAAGCCTCCGACAAAGAAGCGGGGCCGGCCGGCTCGGCAAGGCGCGGCGCAGCCGTCACGGCACGTTGTCCAGCAATAAGCAGGCAGCGGCAGGCGTCATTTCCGCGACGTGGCGGGGCAGGGACCGAATTCCCCTCGCGCGCAAAACGCTTTAACGTAGGAATGGTTCGTTCCCACGAATCTCGCCCCTGATCCCCGCGGAGTAATCAGCACGATGGCGCTGTCGAGTATGACCGGCTTTGCGCGAAGCCATGGCACCAGCGGCCCCTATGCATTCGAATGGGAGCTGAAATCGGTAAATGCCAAGGGTTTCGATTTCCGGATGCGCCTGCCGCCTGGATGGGACGAGATCGAGGCGCCGATCCGCAAGCGGTCTGCCGATGTGCTGTCGCGCGGCACCGTCTACGCCAATTTGACCGTGAAGCGCGCCAATGCGGCGTCTGTCGTTCGCATCAACGAGGACGTCCTCGCCTCGGTTCTGAAGGTTGCGACCGAACTGTCAGGCAGGATCGACGCGGTCGCGCCGAGCATAGACGGCCTGCTATCGGTCAAGGGCGTTCTCGAGATTGTCGAGCCTGAGACCGACGAAGCCGAGGAAAAGGCTGCCAAGACTGCGGCGGCCGAAGCGTTCGAACAGGCGCTGCACAGCCTCGTCGATATGCGCAAGCGCGAAGGTACAGCGCTTGGCCAGATTTTGTCGCAACGCATGAACGAAATCGAAGGCCTTGCACGCAAGGCGGAGGCTGCGCCGGGTCGACGGCCGGAGGCGGTGAAAGCGCGGCTTGCCGAGCAGATTGCCGCGCTTCTTGAAACGTCAGATCGCTTCGACGAGGACCGGCTCAGTCAGGAGGCGATCCTGATCGCTGCGAAGGCCGACATTCGCGAGGAACTCGATCGTATCGCCTCCCATGTTGCGCAGGCGCGTGAACTGATCGGCAAGGGCGGCCCAATCGGACGACGGCTGGATTTCCTGGCGCAGGAATTCAATCGCGAGGTCAATACCTGCTGTTCGAAATCGAACGATCTGGAATTGACCAACATCGGCCTCGAGATGAAAAACGTGGTCGAGCAGTTTCGCGAGCAGGTCCAGAATCTGGAGTGATCAATGGCGGCGGACGGTCACGGAGTTGAGCGGCGTGGTTTGATGTTCGTGCTGTCGTCGCCATCGGGCGCTGGTAAGACCACGCTGTCGCGGCTGCTGATCGAGCGGATCAAGGGGCTGAGCCTGTCGGTCTCTGCTACCACGCGGCCGATGCGGCCGGGCGAGGTCGATGGCCGCGACTACGCATTCGTCGACAAGGCGACCTTCGAAGCCATGGTCAAGCGCGACGAACTGCTGGAATGGGCCACCGTATTCGACAATCGCTACGGGACGCCGCGTGCGCCGGTTGAAGCTGCGCTGTCGGCTGGCCGCGATGTGCTGTTCGATATCGATTGGCAAGGCACGCAGCAGTTACGCGAGAAGGCGCGCGCCGACGTCGTGTCCGTGTTCATCCTGCCTCCGTCCGCCGCCGATCTGGAGAAACGTCTGCACACGCGGGCGCAGGATTCAGACGAGGTGATCCGGGGACGCATGGATCGCGCGGCGCACGAACTGAGCCACTGGGCGGAATACGACTACATTGTCATCAATCAGAACGTCGACGACGCCTTCGCCGAAGTGCAGTCGATCCTGAAAGCCGAGCGGCTCAAACGCGAACGCCGCACCGGATTGACGGCGTTCGTACGCGAGTTGCAGCGGCAACTCGAGAAGTAGGTTCGTCAGGTCGCCGCCTCTCGCGACGCCCGCGAGAGAAGCTCGAGAATATCGCGCGATTGCGCCTCGATATCCCGACGGGCGCGAAGGGTCTCCTCCCTCGGCGGCGCAGGCGCATGGATATCTTGCGTCTGCCACGGTGCAGGGCGGTCACCATCGACGGGATCCCAGATGGACTCCTGGCGACGGCGCATCTGGCCGAGCCTGCTCAGGCTTCCGAATTTCACAACGGCAAATCCGAGAAATCCCGCGAACGCGAGCGCACCGGCCAGGCCGCCCAGCAGCATCGGCATCGAATAAGACGAAGCCTGGGGTGGCAGAGCAGCGGCTACGCGGACGGCAGGTCCCGGTTCGCTGCGCTCCCCAAGCAGTTGTGAAGTAGGTTTTGCCGTCACGGCAGCGGTCGGCGCGGATGCTGGTGCCGCTTGTGACGTAGGCGTGCTAGTTGCCGGATCGGGCCAGCGCGTAGTGACGGTTGATTGCGGAGTGTCTGCGGGGGACGCGGGCTCTGCGGTTGCCGTATTTGCGGCAGGCGTATCCGGCGCCGGTGAAACCGCGGTGGCCGTCTGATCGTTCGCTGTTGCCGCAACGAGCTGGGCTCGGGCATTGGCGACCGATGGTTGCAAGGGCGCGGCGGCGGATGGCTGGACCGGCTTGTCAGGTGCGGACGCAGGGGATGACGGTTTTGCTGAGGTTGCCTGCGCCGTCTTGCCGCGTTCCTCGCCGAGGTACCAGCAGTGGCGCTTCGTTCCTGCCTCGACGCGATAGTACCAGTGGCTTCCGCGCGGCGTCGCGGCTTTCGGTCCCGACAGACAGGTATCGTCCGCACGCGCCGACCCGGACAGCGCAATTGCAAACACGCTGCCGCCGAGTGCAGCGGTCAGAATGGCTGAGAATAATTTCCCCGAATGGTGTGACATAAGCATCCCCGGTGATGACGAGATGAACGCAACGACGTCTCTGCCAAATTGTCGGGGACAACTTGGGTCGCAATGCGCCGCAAATCCGGAAGGGCTGGGGCTTAATTGAGGCTGCGCGCCAGGCGCTCAAACGCTGCCGCGTTTCGCCAAGGCATCGAACGGATTGTCACGCGAGGAATGGCGGATGTTACTGCTTGACGGCCGTCCAGCGGCCGATGCAGCCATCGGATCGGGTGAACGTTCCTGAGCCGCTGCGACCCGAGAAGCGCCCCTGGCTCGTGACGCCGATGCCGTTGTAGTTGCCGCTGCCGTGAACGGATCCGCTTGCACTGACGGTGCCGCCGCCGTAGTTGCCGACCAGTTTTCCGCTGGTCACGATGACGTTTTCCCTGAACGTATCGGAGCAGGTCGTGCCGCGGCTCGAAATCGACCATGCGCCGTCGAAATTTCCGCCGCCACCACCTCCGCTGCTACGCCGTGAATGGCGCGGCTCTGCGGGCCGGCCCCGTTGCACGGGGCGGTCGGGTGAGAGTGATCGCGCCGGCCGCGAGCCCGAGACGGATTTGTCGTCGTTGCCGATGCTGCCGCCGGCGCTTCCCTGAGCCTGGGACAAGCCTGGGCTGCAGAAAACTGCAAGGGCTGCCGAGAGCAGGGCGATCTTGATCGAAGATGATGAGATGTTTTGCATAATCAAAATATATCCAAAATCAGTTATTCGGTTTTGTGAGTGTCGCGGCCGGGATCGTTGGCGCACACGGCATCGATAATGCGGCAAGACTTGCCGTTCTTGCCGCAAGCGTCAAGCGCGGCCGTTCTGGCGCCGCGCAGGGTATCGCGCTGAACCAGTGACCATGAACTGCCTGAGAATGCGAAGGCGCCGCACTTCTCGCCGTAAAAACTGAGCTCCACGGTGCATTTCGATCCGCCGCATTTGGTTCGAGCGTCATCGACCGCCGCGCGACGTGATACCTGATCCCAGGAAATCCCCCACCGGTTGGCGTCAGGATCGAACGTGATCGAAGCCCACGGTTTCAGATCATCCATCTTGCGTAACCGCGTCAGCACGCCTTCCGTGGGTTCGCCGCTCGGCGTCATCCGGCTCTTCTGCTGGAATTGCATGATGGCGACGCGCATGCCGTTCTTGCTGTCGATCGGCTCCGGATCGAAATTGTGCTCGTAGAGCCGGTCGCTCAGTTCGCGCAGCAGCACCGGATCCTTGATCGGAATTCTGTCAGGGTCCGGGCGCAGTGTATCGGTGAGGCGCGCTTCCTGTGTTGGAGCTACGGCCGGGCCAGTCGCTGCGGCGGGCGGGACGAAATAGAACGTGCCATCGATGGGCGATGACGATACCCATGGCTGTTGTGCACCGTTGGTGGAGCGTTTCACGGCGAGCCCGACCTGATTGAAGGTCTGGAAAATATCGAGGCCAGCCTGACGGACGGTGGATGCGAGTGCCTTTGTGTAGGGGCTGTGGCCGTCGGTGCCGTCCTGAGCGACGCTGCCAGGTTGTGTGGCATAGGAGATCAAGGTGCCTTCCGGCGCGCGCATCTGGGCGAGGCCGCCGCCCGTGGCGCGAAGCCCCGCGGTGCCGAACGGATTGTTTCGGCAGGCGTCGAGGATCAGCAGGTTGAGCTTGGTTCCGGAGCCGTGCATCTGCCGCAGCACGAGATTGACGTCGACCATCTGGAAATCGACATCCGCCTCTCGGGTCGGATTGGCGCCGACGGGAACGAGGTAGTTCGCCCCGCTCACCTGCACGCCATGGCCGGCGTAATAGAACAGCGCGACGTCCGCGCCCTGGATCTGGCGCCCGAAGGTTTGCAGGGCGATGTCGAGCGAAGGTTTGTCGAGATCGAGCTGCGCCTTACCGCCGACCAGTGCGAAATCCAGGCTTGCGAGGGTTTCCGCCATTAGCGCGGCGTCGTTCTTCGGATTGTCGAGCTGCGTGATATTCCGATACGCCGAGTTGCCGATGACAAGCGCAATACGCTTTTCCGCCGCGGCCGGGCCGGCGAGGGCGCCCGTCAACAGGCCGATCAGCGCAAGACAAGCGAAACGGCTGCAATCAATAAAAAGCCGGCGCATCCCCCGTGCATCCCGCTAAACATCCAAATATGCGGGCGAGTTTAACAGCGGCTGGCGACGGGGAAAAGCCGGTGGGTGCGCGACAAAGTTGCGCCGGGAGACTGTTGCGGCCTCCCGGCGAATCCCGGTCAGTTCTTGAACATGATGCGGCCGACCACCTTGCCGGCGCGCAATTGCTCGATCCATTTCTGGGCATCGCCCATCGGCTCTTCCTTCATGGGCGTCGGCTTGATCTTGCCAGATCGCGCCAGCGCCATCAGCTCCTGCGCTTCCGCAAGTGTGCCCACCATGAAGCCTTCGATGGTCATGCGTTTGTAGATCCACTGCACCATCGGCAGATTGAAGTTGCCGCCCATCAGGCCGGAGACAACGATCTTGCCGCCACGCGCAAGGGCTGAGACCGCAAAATTCATCGACTTCTCGTTACCGGCGAAATCGACGATGGCATCGAAGCCGCCGTCGTTCTCCTTGACGATGCGCTTGGCGATGTCGGCCTCCGACGGATCATAAGCCACCGCGGCGCCGTTCTTGAGCGCGGTATCACGCGCCGCCGGGCTCAGGTCAGCGACGGAGATCTTCTGCTTGAACATGGCTTGCGCAAACGCGAGCCCCATCATGCCAACGCCGCCGAGACCGATCAGCAGCAGGTTGCGCTGGCGCGGCCGATCAACGAGACGTTTCAATGCGCCATAAGCGGTGACGCCGGAACACATCAGGGTCGCCGCCGTATTCACGGGCAGGGGATCGTAGTCGAGCAGGTATTTTGCGTCGGGGACTAGCACGTGGGTCGCAAATCCGCCGTCGATCGAGACGCCGAGAAAGCGGTTTTTGGCACAGAGATTTTCATCGCCGGCCAGACAGTCGCGGCATTGCCCGCAGCCGATCCACGGGAATACGGCCTTCTTCTGACCCACGAAATCTTTTGAAACGTCCGGACCTACTTCGTCGACGACACCAGCGATTTCGTGTCCGAGTGTGAACGGCAACGTCATGCCGCGCGTTGTGTCGAGCCGCTTGCCGTTGCCGAGGTCGGCATAGCCGTCCTGGATGTGCAGGTCGGAATGGCATAGCCCGCAGCGCTCGATACGTACCAGAACCTCGCGGCCCTGAGGCTTCGGGGTCTCGACAATCGTTTCGCACAACGGTGCATCGAACTTGACGAGCGATTGGCGTTTCATCAGCGCCATGATAGGCCCTCCTTTGCAATCAGATGCAGTGCGTAGCCGTTCTGATCTGGAATATCACGTAGTTTCTTGCGATGGTTCGAGGCTCATCGCGCCGGGCAGGAGTTCATGTTGGCGACAATAGCCGTACGCGGCCTGGTTGCCGCGATCTGGAATAGCCGCCTGGCGCAGGCAGGCGCCGATTTCGTGCGGCGGAATAGCGGCAGCGAACTGCTCTGCGTTGTGCTGGCGGCCTATGCCATCCTTTGGATGCTGTATTTCTCGGTCTCGAACGCGACCGTAGATATTCACTACGACCTCAGCGAGGCGTCGGTTTGGGCGCAGACGGTTGCATTCGGTTACAAGCATCCGCCGATGACGGCCTGGATTTTCCGCGGATGGTTCGCGATATTTCCGCGCACCGACTGGGCAGCCTATCTTCTTGCGATCACCAATATTGTTGCGACGCTGGCGATCACCTGGGCACTTGCGCGGGATCATCTTGACAAGGAGCGAGCGTTCGTCGGTGTGACGGCGCTCATCCTCGTTCCTTTCTATACATTTCTGGCGGCGCGCTTCAACGCCAACACCGTGATGATGCCGTTCTGGGCAGCGACCGCGCTGTTCTATCTCCGCGCGCGTCGCAACGTCCGGTGTACCGATGCAGTCCTCACGGGCGTGTTCGCTGGGCTGACATTCCTTGGAAAGTACTGGGGTGTCTATCTGATTGCTGGCATCGCCGTTGCGTCACTGACAGGCGAGGATGTCAGGCGTTTCTGGCGTTCCGGTGGGCCATTCCTGATGGCCGGTGCCACCTTGATCATACTGGCACCACACATCCATTGGTTGCTCACCGAACGCGATCATGCCACGGAAAATTTCATGGTGAGGAGCGTGATGGTCTCTGCATCGTTCGGCACGGCGCTGAAGACCTCCGCATTCTATCTCATCGGCGTCGTCGTCTATATCGTGATGCCTCTGATCTTTTTTGCGATTCTGATGCTGGATCGCGTTTCTTTGCGGGATACGGTCCGGCCAGCCGATCCCGGACGCCGTCAGGCATTGCTGCTGCTCGTTGTCCCGCTGGTCTTGCCTGCGTTGGCCAATCTCGCATGTCCCCATCGCCTGACGCCGGTGTGGGCGTTTCCCAACTGGGCTCTGTTGCCGATCGTTCTGTTCGGTTCGCCGCGGCTCGGCGTTACGGCCATCGCTGCGGCTCGTGCCGGCATGACGGCGCTCGCCGTGTCGCTGGTCGCCGTCATGGTTTCTCCGCTGGTCGCGCGCGCGCATCTCAACCCGGATCGAACCGCGAATAACGCGCACTATCGGCAGATCGCCGCGGAAATTTCCCATCTCGTCAATTCGCCGGCGATGCTGATCGGCGGCAGTTCAAGGGTTGTCCAGGGATTGTTCTACTATCTGCCTGCAGCCCGGCCGATGAGCAGCCTTCCGGATGCGCAGGGAGCAAAGCCTCCGGTCGCCCGCGTCATGGTCTGCGTTGAGGGCGACGTTTCCTGCCGTACTGCAGCCGCTTCGCTTGCTGGGCGCTCCGGCAGCGTGTCGGACGTTGCATTTGCCAAAACGTTCCTGGGTTATGCGTCGCCACCTCTGACGTATCAGATCGTGGTGGCGCCGGAACCAGCCAAATTCTAATGCGCTTCGGACCGGGGCGTGCGGACGGCTGAGAACTCTCGCGCCATGGCGGCGAAGCCTGATATCGGAACGGTCTCGGCCCGCCGCGTCGGATCAATCCCGGCTGCTGCCATCAGTCGTGCTGGATCGGCCGGCAACGACTTGAGGCTTTGCCGCAGCATCTTGCGGCGCTGTCCGAAGGCGGCTGCGGCGACTTGTTCAAGCGCCCGGCGATCGCAGGGCTCGGGATTATCGCGCGGTATCAGCCGGACAACGGAGGACGTGATTTTGGGTTGCGGAACGAACGCCGCCGGCGAAATATCGAAAAGGATTTTCGTTTCGGTGCGCCAGTTCGAAAGCACCCCAAGGCGCCCATAGGCTTCCTCGTTTTCGCGAGCGACGATGCGCTCGGCGACTTCGCGCTGAAACATCAGCACCATGGCGTCGTACCAGGGTGGCCAGGGCTCGACGCTGAGCCAGTCGATCAAAAGCGCGGTTGCGATATTGTAAGGCAGGTTCGCAACGATCTTTGCGCGCGCGGAGCCGAGTAGGGGACGCGGATCGAACTGCGTCGCGTCCGTGTTGATGATCTCGAGGCGGCCGGGATAGCGGTCAGAAATTTCCTGGAGAGCGCCGACGGCACGTTCATCGCGCTCGATGGCAATGACACGCTTTGCCCCCATTGCAAGCAGCGCGCGGGTCAATCCGCCGGGCCCGGGGCCGACCTCGATGACGATAGCATCTTCGAGCGGCCCGGCAGCGCGCGCGATCCGTGCGGTGAGATTCAAATCGAGCAGGAAATTCTGCCCCAACGATTTGCGCGCGGAGAGCGCATGACGCTTGATGACGTCACGCAGCGGCGGCAGGTCGTCGATTGTGCTCATGCAGACGGCGTTGCGAGCCGTGCTGCGAGGTGCAACGCGGCTATCAGGCTGGATGGATCGGCACGGCCCGTACCGGCGATATCGAACGCGGTGCCGTGATCGGGCGATGTGCGGATAAACGGCAGCCCGAGCGTCACGTTGACTGCCCGGTCGAACGCAAGTGTCTTGGCCGGGATCAGCGCCTGATCGTGGTACATGCAGATCGCGCAGTCGTAGGTTTGGCGCGCGGCCGCGTGGAACATGGTGTCGGCGGGAAGCGGGCCTCTGACGTCAATTCCGTCTGCGCGGAGAGTTGCGATAGCCGGCGCGACGATCGTCTGGTCTTCGGTTCCGAGCGAGCCGTCCTCGCCGGCGTGGGGATTCAGGCCGGAGACCGCGATGCGCGGTTGGGCGATCCCGAAGCGCGTACGCAGGTCGGCGACGACGATGCGGGTGGTGTCCACGATCATCTGGCTTGAGAGCGTCGCGATCGCATCGCGCAGCGACAGGTGAATGGTAACGGGCACGACCGCAAGGTCGGCGGACCACAACAGCATTACCGGTTGGGGGGGCTTCCCGTTGTTTGCTGCCAGTTCGGCGAGAAATTCAGTGTGGCCGGGATGAGCGAAGCCCGCGCGATAGAGCACGCTCTTGGCAATCGGATTGGTTACCACCGCCGCTGCCCGTCCGGCCACGACGTCACTGACCGCCTGACGGATGGAGCCGATCGCTGCCGCAGCGCTGTTGTTATCCGGATGACCAGGCCGCGCGGTCGCGGAATGGCCGGTGGCAACAACCGGTAGCGCTTTCTCGAATATCCGGGAGACGTTGCCGTCGCCGGCGTCTATCAGGGGCAGATCGACGCCAAGCTGTCTGGCGCGCGTTGCGATATAGGCGCGATCTCCAAGAAGGTAGAAAGCCGGAACTTCGTCGCGCTCTCGCCGCAGCCACGCAGCGATCGCGATATCGGGCCCAATTCCGGCCGGCTCGCCCAAGGTCAGTGCAACAGGCTTTACCACGCGGTCGCTCCAAGGCCGCCGCCGGTCTCGCACATGCCGCGGCTCATGACGTTCGCCAGACCCAAGCCGAAGCGGAGTTTGCGAACATCACACTATTCGCCTTTTTTTCCGCCCTGGCGATATTCGATCATGGCCGATTTTCGGATGTCCTCGAGATAGGCCTTGGACTTTTTCTCGTATTTGGCGGCGTACATCTTCTCGCGGATTTCCTTTTTCTTCGGTGTATCCACGCTGGTTGCCTTCTTTCCGCATACCGCGACCATTTCCACGCCCTGTCGCGTGATCTCCGGCGGAGTCAGGTGTCCGATCGGCGTCTTGTCGAGTAAATCCCGAAGCGGTGGTGGCAGGTCGGCTGAGCTTTTGGTCACAGTGTCGCGGATCGTGGCGTTCGGCATGACCCTGAAAAGGCGCGCGGCCTCGTCGCAGGATTGGATCCGTTCGCGCAAAGAGTCCGCTTCCTTACGCCGTGCTTCCGTCACGGAGGCAGCCGCACCGCGCGGAACGATCAATACCACAGGACGCATCTGATATTCGTATCCCTCGACTTTCGACGGATCCTCGCCGCTGCTCTTCAGCGCGTCGTTGACATCCTTGTCATTAACAAGAAGGCTGTCCTTGAAGCGGCCGCGCACGAGGCTGCCCCAGACCAGATCGGCCTTCAGGCGGGCCTTGATGGTGTCCGGGCGAACACCCTGGGCGGCGAGCGATTTGGTCAGCTGGTCGGGCGACAGCCGCATTCGGGCGCCCATGTTGGCGTAGGCCTGATCGATATCCGACGAGGACGGGTTCACGCCGTATTTCAATCCTTCCTTGATCTTCACCTTTTCGTCGATCAACTCATTGATGACTTGTTGCCGGCTGGCGGTCTTGTGCGTCGATATCTGGATCAGACGGCTACGCTGTTCGACGTCGAAACTGGTGATGGGCTCCCCGTTGACCATGACGACAACGGCTTGCGCGTGCAATGGCGAGTTCGAACAGGCGAATAGAAGAAATCCAATGATGGCAACGCGATAAAATGGCCGGAGCAGCGAGGTCATTTTCATATCTGTCTTGTCAGTCAGTTCAGGGTCGCGTGAGGGCGGCGCGGACTGTATTCGGAACGCCGCTGCCCGGGAAATCACTGGATGCCGGAGCTGCCTGACCCGCCACGGGTCTGGCCCAGCGTCCGCAAGCCGAGCTGAAGCATGAAAGCATGGCTAAGCTGGGGCGGCGCCGTTCCTGCAGAGTAGGTGTAATACGTCATGTAGTTGAGGCCGAGCACGAAACAGTCGTCCACGTAACCCGCGCCGATCGAGTACTGGTTGATCTGGTTGGCCTCCAGATCATAGCGTGCTGCACCCTGCACGACCCAGTTGGATGCAATCTTGACGGAGCCGGAGGCCAGAATACCACGACGGCGCGTGAGATATCCGAGGTCCGGCTGCGCAGCATAGTCGCCATACAGGACACTCGCCGACCAGCGGCTGAAACTGGCGCGACCTTCCGCCTCAAAGCGCTGCACATTCATTGTCGCCTCGTCGAAGCGGGCACGGGTGCTGAACGTGAAAATGCTGTTGGGCGCATAATTGATACGAGCGACGTAATCTGACGCGGTACGCTGCAGGCCGGAATCGACACCGGTGTTGGTCAGGTCAGCAACCGCGAACGAGTTGAGGCCGAACAACTGATAGGATTGGCCGAACAGCACGTTGATCGAACCGCCCCGATCGAATTGGGTTGTCGCCTGAACACCGATATTGGCGCGGCCGCCACCTTCCACACGGTCATATCCGGAGAACTTGTCGACGCTGAACAAATTGCTCGCGTCGAAAACAAGGCTCTGCGCATCTTCATTCGGCAGTCTGCCGGCATAGGTCTCGTTCGGACGGATGATGACTTGAGCGATCGGCTCGATCGTGGTGGTGCCCCACGGTTGAACATTGATGAAGGGGTAGCGGTATTCGAGGCCCGCCGTTGGCATCAGACGCACGGTATCCGTGTTGCCGGGCGGCAGGAAGTTCGAAACGCCCTGCTGGTTCGAGATGTCGGCATTGATCGCGTCGGCGCGCAGCGAGGCGAATGGCGTCCAGATCTCACCGATGGAGTCGGTATACGATTTGCGCCATTGCGCTTCCGCGGTCAGACGGGTGTAGGTGCCGGGAACGCCGCGCAGCAGGCAGTTGTTCGGTGTGCGGGCCATCGGATCGGCCGAGGTCGGGGTGCACAGGAACGAGGTGTTCGCAAGCGTCGAGATCGCGTCGAACTGCGCCTGGTCGCGCGTAAGGTTGACGAAGTTGAACTTGTAGCTGAACTCGCCGCCGAGCACCGAATGATTGATGACGTTGTTGTAGTCGATCACCGGCGCAACGACCGGAACCTGGCTCTGGTTACCCGAGAAGCTGAGATAGTAGATCGCGCGCGCGTCAAAATAGCTGCGGTTGCCGACGCCGGTCAGATAGAGCTGCGAGATCGCTTCGGTCGGCAGGCTGAGGAACGATTGCAGGGAGTCCTTGTACTGGGACAACCGGTAGTCGGAGAAGAAATAGTAGTCGCTCAGAAGGACGCCGTCCCAGCCCCAGACCCATTTGTCGTTG
>JBQCIZ010000158.1:0-2944 GCA_051953235.1 Nitrobacter sp.
ACGGGCGGCTAGCTCAGCTGGTTAGAGCATCTCGTTTACACCGAGAGGGTCTGCGGTTCGAATCCGTAGCCGCCCACCAGCTTACCGACGCACGCAGGAGCGCCCATGGCCCACAGCGAAGCTCCCGCCGGACATGCCGGAAACGCCGACCAGATCGCCTACTGGAACGGGCCCAGCGGCCAGCGCTGGACCGACCGGCAGGAACTCCAGGACCGGATGCTGCAGCCGGTTCTGGATGTCCTGATCGATCGGGCGAAGCCTGCGCCGGGCGAACGCATTCTCGACGTCGGCTGCGGCTGCGGCGCGACCACGATCGCATTCGCGGAGAAGGTTGGCGCGTCCTCCGGTCACCTGCTCGGCATCGATATTTCGGCGCCGATGTTGGAGCGGGCAAGACAGCGCGCACCGAAAGGCGCGCCGGTGGAGTTTCAACTGGCCGACGCCACGGTGCATCCGTTCGCGCCGGCGGCCTTCGATCTGCTGACATCGCGGTTCGGCGTCATGTTCTTCGCGGACCCCACGGTATCGTTCGCCAACCTGCGCAAGGCCATGAAGCCCGGGAGCCGCATGGCGTTCGCCTGCTGGCGCGAACCGCGTGTCAATCCGTGGATGATCGTGCCGCTGCAGGCAGCCTACAAACACGTGCCGAAACTGCCACAGCTCGGACCTGAGGATCCCGGCCCATTTTCATTCGCTTCGGAAGAACGGGTTCATCGCGTTCTCGGCGGCGCAGGCTTCACAGAGATCGGCATGGAGCATTGCGATCTCAGACTCGACATCGCTATCGGGGAAGGGCTCGAAGCGGCGGCGCAAAGAACTCTTGAAATCGGTCCCGTGCATCGCGCGCTGGAGGGGCAGGGCAGCGACGTCATCGCCACGGTGAAAGCGTCGATCCAGGACGCGCTGACACCTTACGTGAAGGGAAACGTGGTCGAACTGCCAGCGGGAATCTGGATCGTTACGGCGCGCAATCCGTGAGCGTTCGGCCTTCGTCCTAACAGTAGCCGTAAAACCCGCAGGCGTAGGGCAGCCGGTCGAAATAGTAGCTCAGGACCGGACGGTCCTCGTAATACGGCCGGTAGTAGAAATCCGACGCCTTGCCGTAGTAGCCGGGCAGCGGCGGCTGCAGACGAAAACGATAGAGCGCACTCTCGGGATAATCCTTCTCCCTCTCGCGCACGGCTTTGACGCGCGGCTGCGGTACAGGCTCGGCAAAGATCGCACCGATGCGGCTGTGCACGGGCATGTCGGCGGCCTGTGCGGGCGCTCCCAACACGACGCATGCAGTTATCGCGAGCAGGGCGGAACACCTCATGTCGAATCCCTTCATCAGGACAGGGATCATAGCGCGCGAGATTTACAGAAGATTAACGATACCGGGCCGGTCCCCCGCCAAAGTGGCGTGTTAGGTCGTCCGGAATTTTGCAAGCGATACCCGCGCGTTCAGGCGCGTTCTTCCCAGATCGCGGCAAGATGCACGATGGTGCGGACCGCGGCTTCCATGTCCTGCACGCTGACCCACTCGGTGCGCGAGTGGAACGCGTGCTCACCGGCGAAGATGTTCGGGCAGGGCAGGCCCATGAACGACAGCCGCGAGCCGTCGGTGCCGCCCCGGATGCTGCCTTTCACAGGTGTGAGGCCGGCGCGGCGGATCGCCTCCATGGCGTTGTCCATGATCTCGGGGTGGCGATCCACCACCTGCTTCATGTTGCGGTACTGCGGCTTGATCTCGACCCGCGCAGTCGAGTGCGGGAAATCCGCCATCACGTCATCGACGATGCGCCGGAGCAGGTCTTCCTTCTGCGTCAGGCCCTCTTCGCTGAAGTCGCGCACGATCAGGCCGAGCGTTGCGCCTTCAAGTGTGCCGTTGATGCCGACCGGATGTAGAAAACCCTCGCGGCCCTCGGTGGTTTCCGGCGAGCAGGTGTCTTTCGGCAGGCGCTCGACGATGCGGGACACGATCTTGATCGCGTGCTCCATCCGGCCCTTCGCGAAGCCGGGATGGGCGCTGACGCCTTCGATGATGACTGTGGCGCCGTCGGCCGAAAACGTCTCGTCCTCGATATGGCCGGCGGTCTCGCCATCCATCGTGTAGGCGAAATCGGCACTGAGTTTCTTCAGGTCGGCCTTGTCGACGCCGCGGCCGATCTCCTCGTCGGGCGTGAACAGGATCTTTATAGTGCCGTGCCTGATTTGCGGATTGGCGAGCAGGATTTGCGCGGCGTCCATGATTTCGGCGACGCCGGCCTTATTGTCCGCGCCGAGCAGCGTGGTGCCATCCGAGGTGACGATGTCGTTGCCGATCTGGTCAGCGAGCGCCGGATTGTCGGCGGTCCGGATCACCTGGGACGGGTCTCCGGGAAGCCCGATGTCGCCGCCACGATAATTCCTGACGATCTGCGGCTTGACGCCGGTGCCCGAACAATCCGGTGAAGTGTCCATATGCGAGCAGAAGCAGATCACCGGCACGGTCTTGGCGGTGTTCGCGGGGATCGTCGCGTAGACGTAGCCGTTGGCGTCCATGTGCGCGTCGGCGAGACCCATCGCCAGCAATTCGCCGACCAGCAGACGGCCGAGGTTTTTCTGTTTTTCGGTGGACGGGCAAGTGGGCGAGGCGGGGTCCGACTGGGTGTCGATGACGACGTAGCGGAGAAAGCGCTCGGTGACCGAATGCGTGAATGTCTTGGAAGAGGCCATGATGGCCGTATATCGCGGAAATCGGCGCAATGAAAACCCGCCATTCCGGCCCCGCATGCGCGGAGCGGTCTGGCGGGCGAATTCGTCAGTCGCCGTTGATCGGTGCCGATCAGACCGCTTCCTTGAGCTCCTTGGCGGCGCGGAACGCGACCTTCTTGGAGGCCTTGATGTGGATCTGCTCGCCGGTGGCGGGGTTACGGCCCATGCGCGCAGCGCGCTTGCGAACCTGCAGGATGCCGAGCCCGAC
>JBQCIZ010000159.1:0-2235 GCA_051953235.1 Nitrobacter sp.
CCGCTTCCATCGCATGGCGCACGTCGCGTTCCATCACCGGCGTCCATGCATTCATGCGATCGGGCCGGTTGAGCGTGATGGTCGCAATCCTGTCGCTGACGTCGTAGAGAATATCCTGGTAGGTCATGGCGATCTCCCTCCATCTATCGCGGCTTGGCCGAGCGCCAACCTTTCGGCCGCGCAAGATAGTCTACCGTCTCCGGACGCTCCTTGAGCCAGCCGGTCCAGCGCCTGAAGACCTTGTTCATGCGTTCCGGATCGACGCCGAGTTGGGACATCGCCACGCCGCCATTGACGGATTCGCGATACTCCGCAATCAGGCCATCGCGCAGGACGAACCGGCTCATGCCGTCGATCACCACGCGCTCGCCCTTGAACTGTGGAATCGTCGAGGTGAAACTCGACAGCGACCATGCATATCCGACGTCACCATTGCATACGGGGTCGAACATCTCCCAGCGATAGTCGGCCGCATCACGATGGAAGAGATCCTGCATCATGTGCGCGATATCGGCGCGGCCTTTGTGCGCTCCGTAAATGTAATCGTAATAAATGGCGTCCTCGGTAAAATGCTGCGCGAAACGAGCGCCATCGCCTGACTCGGCTGACAGCGTGAATGCATCGAGCAGACGGGCGAATTCCTCGCTGGTCATCCCTTGATCGCTCCCTTTATCTCCAGACAAACGCACTTTTGCCGTCGCGACAAGCCCGCGCGCGACCAGATACCGTACGTAAGGCTGAAGCAGTTATTCTGGGATGCGGAAATCTATTCGGCCGCGATCGGCATGATGAAATCCGGCGTGGCATCCACCGGCTCGCCGCGCAGCCAGCCGGTGAGGAACGAAGTCAGCCAGATCCGCTCGATGACATCATAGATTGCGCGAGCGGCGAAGTGATCCCGGCAAGGCCGCGCCCCCGGCTGATCGAACCGGTCATGACCGCGTGTCGTCCAGCGGTGCATCATCGCGGTGGTTACATCGGGATGAAACTGGAAACCGAACGCCGCGCCGCTGCGCAGGGCTTGAACCGGAAAGTCGTCGCCCTCGGCCAGCAGCTCGCAACCGGCGGGAAGCTCAAAACCCTCGCGGTGCCAATGATAGACGTGATCGGGCCAGCCCGGACAGGTCGCGTGCCCCGCGGCGGTCGGCCGGATCGGATAATAGCCGATCTGCACCCGGCCTTGCGGATGAGGCGCCACCCGCGCTCCGAGATGCATCGCCAGCATCTGTGCGCCAAGGCAGATTCCGAGGAAAGGCCGCCGCTCCCGCAGCGGCACGCCGATCCAGCCAATCTCGTTGCGGATGTAGTCGTCGTGATCGTTGGCACTCATCGGACCGCCGAAGACGACGGCTCCGGCATGGCCATCCAACGTCCGGGGCAGCGGATCGCCGAAGCGGGGGCGGCGAATATCCAGGGAATGTCCCAGTGCGCGAAGCGCATTCCCGACGCGTCCCGGCGTCGATGTTTCCTGATGCAGCACGATGAGGATCGGCAGCCGCGCGCCCGTCGGAACCGAGGGATCCCATGCGGGAAGTCCCCTTTCGGCACGCGTACCAAACCTGACGGGTTGAAACGACATCGGCTGTTCTTCATGAGCGCATCGCGCGCTACTCAAAGTGTGCGCGCAAAGTCCTAACAATATTTTGTCGAAGCAACCTGCGGGCCGGCGCCCAGGGTCTTCACGACCGCTTGCGCATCTGAAATCCGGCCACCGAGCGCAGGATGAAACCGCGCGGAAACAGCCGCAGCAGAAACGGCACCATCTTGATCCCCACGCCCGGCAGAACCGCCCGCTTGTTGGCCATCAAGCCGCGATAGGCATCGCGGGCCACCGCCTTGGGCGAAACGTTGAGGATCACGGAATCAAAACCGGGCTTCACGCCCGCGCGGGCCTGAAATTCTGATGGCACCGGGCCCGGGCAAATCACGGTCACGCGCACGCCGCGCGGGCCGAGTTCTCCCCGGAGCGCCTCACTGAACGACAAAACGTAAGCCTTGGATGCGTAGTAGACCGCCATGCCTGGACCCGGCAGAAATCCAGCAATCGACCCGAGATTGAGGATGCCGCCGCGCAGCCGGATCAGGCTTTCGGAAAACCGCAACGTCAGATCGGTCAACGCCCGGATATTGAGGTCGATCATTGCGAGTTGATCGGCGCGATCGAGATCCGCCGCCCGGCCAAACAGTCCGTACCCGGCATTGTTGACGAGGTATTCGACCTCAGCACCTTCGGCG
>JBQCIZ010000160.1:0-5141 GCA_051953235.1 Nitrobacter sp.
GAGAACATCGGCATGGCCGCGCGCGCCATGGGCAATTTTGGGCTGACCCGGCTGCGGCTGGTCAATCCGCGCGACGGCTGGCCCAATGTTGCGGCGCAGCGTTCGGCCGCCGGCGCCGACCACATCCTCGACCATGTCGAGCTGTTCGATACCGTGGCGGAAGCCGTCGCCGACTGCACGCTCTTGTTCGCGACCACCGCGCGCGCCCATGATCAGGCCAAGCCCGTGGTGGCGCCGGAGGCGGCCGCGCGTGAGGCGACCGCGCAGATCGCGGCCGGCGGCCACGCCGGCATTCTGTTCGGGCGCGAGCGCGCCGGGCTCCTTAATGAAGAAGTGGCGATGGCCGACCGCATCATCACCTATCCCGTCAATCCCGGCTTCGCCTCGCTGAACCTCGCGCAGGCTGTGCTGCTGATGGGCTACGAGTGGTTCAAATTGGTGACGCGGGGCGAATTGCCGTTCGCGATGCCGGAGCGCTCCGAGCGCGCCTCGCAGCACCAGATGGAGGCGTTCTTCGAGAATCTCGTCGCCGAGCTCGACAAGGTCGAATTTTTGCGCCCGCCGGAAAAGCGCGACACCATGCTGGTGAACCTGCGCAACATCTTCACCCGCATGGAGCCGACCAAGCAGGACATGCACACGCTCCATGGCGTCGTCATGGCGATCGCGGAGGGGCGCAAGGGCCCGGCCAAGGGCGGCGTGCTCGACGGCGCGCAGGCGACGCGGCTGCGCGCGCTGCTCGCCGAGCAGGGGCAGGGCGTTCCCTCCGCCGACGGCAGCAGCACGGTGCGCGGGCTCGCGCGGCTGCTCCGCCGCAATCCCACCGACGCCGAGCGCATCCTGTGGCAGGCGCTGACCCGCGACCGCCGCTTCGCCAGGCAATTCAAGCGGCAGACGCCGGTCGGGCGGCAGATTCCGGATTTCGTCTCGTTCACCCGGCGGGTCGCGATCGAGCTGGTGAACGCCAACGAGTCTGAGGCCATCGCGAAGGACCGCGCGGCGCGCGCAGCCTGGCTCGCCGAGCGCGGCTATCGCGTGGTGGAGATCGCGGCGGTGGAGGTGGAATCGGATTTGGCGGGGGTGCTGGACGGACTGGCGGGGAGGATGGGGTGAGGAGCGAGGTCTTAGGGATTATTGCGGAACCACCGTCTACTTTGCTGACGATAGAAATAGGCCGGTTCGGGGTACGTTTGGATCGCCAGTAAATGTCTCAACGTGCCCTAGCTTGGCAAGATTTTCTGGAAGATCGATGTTCTCTATGACGACGAACTGCCCAAGTGCGCCATTCGCAGCAAGGTGCTCGAAAAAATATTGCTTCAGCGCGCTTTTTCTGAGTTCTTCCTCACCACTTTCGAGCGGCCCTCGATTCGACAGCGGATCGCGATAGGTAAGAAGAGGTGTATCAAGGACTAGGAAGCCGGGATGCGGTAAGTTGCGCTCTCGACAGAAAATCATCAGCGCGACTTTTACGGCTGCATGTGTAACAGCGCGTACGCCCTTCCCGTTGTCCTTACGATTTTTCCCATCGATGCGAATGTCATATGTGCTTTCGTCAAAGGCTACATGACATTCTCCCGGGAATTTCCATGCCTTCAAAACAGAACTGATTTTCTGCGCAAATTCGTGCGTAACTGTACCTGGTGCACCCAATTGCGGTCGATCCGCTTTGGTGGCCGGTTTAATATTAACGAGTTCTTCGCGCCGCCCCTGCAACGCCGTTCGTTGTTCGATCAAGGATAGTCCGCGGCGCACGATGTCGCGGCTTGCTAGAATTTCGTCGAGCCTCCGCTGTGCCGCTTGTCCGACAGGCGCAAGCTGTGAAAGTTCGGACTCTAGCGAAGTGAGACGATCATCGAATTCATCGAGTTCCAGTTCGATTGCCACGCTTTCCAGCTCGAGTTGTTGAATGGTCTGGGTCAACTCAGTTTGCTGCTTCCTTATCTTAGCAATCTCGACGTTAGCTGCGGGGTTTGCTTTTTTGATATCCTCGACGCCATGGGAGTGTTTCTGCGCTTCTGGAAGGGCACCACACAACGGACAGGGTCTGTCGCCGCTAAGCGACAAAACGAAACCGGCTTCCTCGATAGCTTCAAGCCGCGCGATGTCGGAAGTGTAAATCTCGGCAAGCTGCTCAAATCGCCCAAAATTCATCTGGATCTCAGAATATCGCTGTTCATGCCGAAAGATATTCCTTGCGAGCTCCTGTTTGGTCGCGAGCCGCCCGCGAATCGACTCTTGTGCAAGCCGCATTTCCTGCTGGGCGCGCCGCAAGGTGTCATCGATCCGGTCGGATTGGTCCTGCAATTCGCTCGCTTGCGGAAAGTCAGCCACCAGTTCTTCGTCGATCTGCTTGATCAACTCATCAACCACTTCAAGCTTCGCCGTCGTTGCGGCCTTAAAGCTCTTGCGGTCTTGGATGGTTACGACCGCGCTGTCGTCCTGACCGGTCAACAGCAGTTTGAATACGCTGCGTTCGACCGTTGGGCTGATTACTTGTCCAGATTCAGCTGGCGACGTCTCGCTTTGAATTGCGGTTTCGTCGATGAGGCAATATCGAGCGAGGTCTCGAAAGCTTAGCGGCCGCTTTCGCCCGTTGACATCTGTTGCAACCAAGCGGCCCGATAGGCCCAGTTCTTGTAGCAAAAATTGCGAAACATTCTCTGTCTTTTCTGCATCATGCCGAGCTGACAAGCGACGCCTCGATTTGTCGCCTTTCTTGTTTTCCGTCACATGGCCTGCATATAGCTCCAGCGATCCACCAGCGAGTGCACGCATCAGAGTTACATCGCCCGATTTCGGTAGTCTTAATGCCAGCCAAGCACTCTCATAGCCAATTCGTTCCTTGATGTCCGGCAGTGCTTTCGATCCTCCAAACAAGAAGTCCAAAACTTTAAGAGCAAAAGACTTGCCCGTATTCGAAGCTCCAAACAGAACGTTCAGGCCGGCTTCAAACGTGAGACTTGCCGTATTCTTGTCACGACCTGTGAACGAAAGGCTGACAATATGAATCCCAGCCGTCATGATGCACGGTCCGTTGTGTTGCTCACATCACCTTGGAATTCTACTGCCCATCGGCCTATACGCTCCGTGATCAATTTCGTAAGCGCGTCGTCGGTAAGTGCTTGTAGGTAACCAACAAGCCATGTTGCTCGCTTTTTTAGACTTTGCGCGTACTCGCTCTGCAAAGCCTCGACGAACGCAGAAGCTTCCTCACTCGCTTGATAACGAATGCCATCGGTGTCGGCGGTTGCATCTATCATGTGTAAGCGGCGCATCAGATTGACGCCATCTTCGACAAGACGGCGGCGTATAAGCAACTCGCCTGTGCGCTGAGGAATGTCCGGGTGCAGACTCGGTGGACCGTTGATGTCAGCAGTATGCACAACGAGGTGATCGCACCACGTCAATTTAGTTATGTCGAAAGTATGTGGATATGCCGCGTCCAATACGACGACGGTACGTACACCAGTTTCCAGCGCACCATTGAATAGCGCGGGCGATGAACCAGCGCCCGTCACTTCTTCCGTTGGCGCCATGTCAGCTTCCCTTCATTAGCGAAGTGATGACAGATGCCCTGCCTTACGGGAACGCGGGCGTATCGAGATAACGTGCCAGACGGCCGCACGTTCGCGGCCTGAATCATGGCTGCATCCACGTGCGCTAGCGCGTCGCGGTGATTTTGACGATGCACTTCGGCCATACCGTGCCGAATATCGTGCCGAAGCGCTTCGATATCTTCACTCATAGTGTTGTCACGATAGAAACGCGTGAATGCGTCCGCATCAAAAAAACGCTCTCGCTGCATGTCGAGATGAGGTCCATACTCGGCGTGTGCTTTAGCATCGGCATGAGTTGCAAAAGTCCTGCCCTCCCGATCGCTATACGCATCGAGGAGTTGCTGCACGTAAAGCATCTCGTGCGCCGCGATATCCGATGGAACTACTCCTGCTGGAGGTGGGCCGGGATCTTGGCCGAACCATTTCGCCATCACAGGTTTACTTGCGGGATTATCAAGCAAATCATGCACCGATAGAGACTGAATGCGCGCAAAATCCCACTTCTCGATGAAAGTTCGCAAGCCGACGTCGAGCGGGATATGCTGACCGGTGATTATTCGATCCGCGCAATACTTGCTCCAATCAGTGATCAGTGCGGTTCTAAATTCTGACGGTTTGGCAATAAGACGCTGAAGCGTTCGGTTTACGCCACGAGGTGCCACAAAATAGAACTTTGCGGGCACGGCAAATTCATTTCGGTACGCGTAGTAGAGTACCTTTCCGATATCGAGTATGCCCGTCGCGGTGGGCAAGGTGCTGCCGTATTGCTTGCACTGAAAGTTGTGCCAGTCACCCTCGTGTCGTTTTTCTGACAGGTAACCGACGACATCGCGACCCATATCGCCGGGTCCGGCGAACAGCATAACTTCTGTATAGACCTTCAGAGCTGTCGCCCATTCCCGCACGAACTGTTCCAATTCGTCGTCAGGCAACTGAAGGATGAGCCGGTCGGGTCTGATGCGCGACATTCACGAGAAGGTTGGAGAACAGTCAGGTGGGTACAACCAAAAGTATATGCGCCGAGTCACTGGGTTCCAATGATGAATTGGTCGGGAGGCACGAGAAGGAAGCAATAGTCCACAATTCCTACCTCCTTCTCCCGCCCCTCGGCCGCAGCGCCGGGTGATCCGGCTCCGCCGGCGTGTTGGCCGCAATCACGAGGTCCATCGCTTCCTTCGGCGCGCGGTCGAGGTCGACGCCGCCGCGCTGCATCTCCTTCAAGGCGGCGCGGATCGCGGCATCTTCTTCCATCACCTCGAAGCCGGTGCGGGCCCGCCCGATCAAGAACTTGCGGCGCCGGTTGCCCTGCAGCGTGACCCGCGCCATTCGCACGGCCTGCAGCGCCTGCATCAATTTGTCGATGTTCGCGTCCGGGTTTTCCTCCAGCTCGCGCGTCATGCGCTCGGCGATTGCGACGAGCCGCCCGGTCAGCAGCGTCAGCTTCAGCGCCGGGCCGGCGCGGCAGAGCGCCGCGATCGTCGGATTGCGCGGCGCGAATACAGGGCGCGTCCAGCGGTAATTCCTCTGCCAACTGGAGACCGTCGAGGGCTTCACGCCGGTTTTGCGCGCGATTGCTTTCTGCGA
>JBQCIZ010000161.1:0-4037 GCA_051953235.1 Nitrobacter sp.
CTTGCGGAAACGGCGGCAGCCGGTCCTGCAGGCTTTCGAGATCGCGCGCCATGGTGGCGCCGACCACGTCGGGGCGCGTGGCGAGAAACTGTCCGAGCTTGAGATAGGCCGGGCCGAGCCGGGTCAGCGCGCGCGACAGCCGCGGTCCGGACTTCGCGCCGGGACGCTCGACCAGCCGCGCGATGCGCAGCGCAAGCTGTCCGGGCGGCGGCACCAGCGAGGGATCGACCACGCCGAACACGCCCTCGCGCGCGAACACAAACGCGGCCCGCGCCAGCCGCGCGGCATGGGTCAGTGCGGAGATCACAAACGCCAGCCCGAATGCAATGCGACGATGCCGCCGGAGAGAACCTGATGACTGACGCGGGCAAAGCCTGCGTCGCGGATCATCTCGGCGAAGGCGTTCGGTTTGGGAAACTTGCGGATGGATTCGACGAGATACTGATAGGAGTCGGCGTCGCCCGTCACGGCGCGGCCGAGCGGCGGAATCACCTTGAACGAAAACAGATCGTAGATCCTGTCGAGGCCAGGCACATCCACGGTCGAAAATTCGAGACAGAGAAACCGGCTGCCCGGTTTCAACACGCGATAGGCTTCGCGCAGCGCCTGATCGATGCGCGGCACGTTGCGGATGCCGAACGCGATCGTGTAGGCGTCGAAGCTGCGATCCAGAAACGCCAGCGCCTCGGCATTGCCCTCGACGAACGACACCTGATGATCGAGGTGCTGCTTGACCGCTCGCTCGCGGCCAACCGCCAGCATGTCGCCGTTGATGTCGCAGACGGTGGCGGTGAAGCCGAAGCCGGAGGCCTTCGCGGCGCGGAAGGCGATGTCGCCTGTACCGCCGGCCACGTCGAGCAGCGCGAACGGGGCATCATTGCGCGGCGGGTTGAGGGTCGTGATCATCACGTCCTTCCAGACGCGATGCAGCCCGCCGGACATCAGATCGTTCATCAGGTCGTAGCGTTGTGCCACGCTGTGGAACACATCGTTCACCAGCGTCTGCTTGTCGCCCAGGGGGACGTCCCTGAAGCCGAAATGCGTGGTGTCGCCCGGCTGAACCATACGCGTAAATCCCGTTACCCTGAGCCAACTTAGATTTCGGCCGACCATAGCGCGGCCGCGGCAATGGCGCTATCACGTCAGTCCCTCAAGGTGAATGCATCAAATGCCCGAATTACCCGAAGTTGAGACCGTCCGCCGCGGCCTGCAGCCGGCCATGGAGGGGGCGAAAATCATCCGCGCCGAGACCCGGCGCAAGGACCTCAGGTTTCCGTTCCAGAAGGATTTCGTCGCCCGCCTGGAGGGGCAGACCGTGACCGGTCTCGGGCGGCGTGCAAAGTACCTGATGGCCGACCTCGCATCCGGCGATGTGCTCCTGATGCATCTCGGCATGTCCGGCTCATTCCGCGTGGTCGAGGCGGCGGGCAGCACCACACCCGGCGACTTTCACTATCCGCGCAACGAGGATCGCGCCCACGATCATGTGATGTTTCAGATGTCGTCGGGGGCAGCCGTGGTGTTCAACGATCCGCGCCGCTTCGGCTACATGAAGGTCATCGCCCGCAAGGGGCTCGACGACGAGCCGCTGCTGAAAGGCCTCGGCCCGGAGCCGCTCGGCAATGAATTCGATGCGGCGATGCTGGCGCGCTCATGCTGGAACAAGAAGACCAGCCTGAAAGCCGCGCTGCTCGATCAGCGCGTGGTCGCGGGGCTCGGCAACATCTATGTTTGCGAGGCGTTGTTTCGCGCGCATCTGTCGCCGCGCCGTCTTGCCGCGACGCTCTCGACCAAGAAGGGCGAGCCGACCGATCATGCCGGACGCCTTGTTGAGGCGATTCACGGCGTGCTCAATCAGGCGATCAAGGCCGGCGGTTCGTCGCTGCGCGATCATCGCCAGACGTCGGGAGAACTCGGCTACTTCCAGCACTCGTTTCAGGTCTATGACCGCGAAGGTGAGAAATGCCAGACGCCGAAATGCAAGGGCACGGTGAAGCGCTTTACCCAGAATGGACGTTCGACGTTCTGGTGTCCGACGTGCCAGAAATAGCGGCTATCGATTTCGCAACCGGCTCGGCCAGCCGACGCGCACCAGCGTTCCATCGGGATCGGACAGCGCGAACTCGTACATGCCCCACGGCTTGTGGCCGGGACCTTCCTTTTCGATGATCCGATCCCTGACCTTCGCCGCGATGGCGTCGACATCCTCGATATAGAAATAAAGCCCGAACGGATTGCGTCCTGGAATTACCCAGCCTTCGACGGCCTGCGTCAGGTGCAGCGCGCCGCCGGCGTCGTTCTCAAGCATGCGATACGAATCGTCCGTGCCGCGCGGAGGCTTGTCCTTGTCACGGCGCTCGAATCCAAGCCTGTTATAGAACGCTTCCGATGCATCGAGATCGTTGCAGGGCACGATGGCCGTGAGAGTTTGTGCAGTCATGGGTGGCGCGCGCTCGTCGTTGTTTCGCAAGACCGTTGCCGGGATTTCGGGCGTGAATGCGACGGCGGTCGCCGATTTATTTGCGCACGCAGATAATGCGGACGACCGATGCCTTGACGTCGGATGCGCCGCCGGTGGCCGTTACTTTATTGGCAACCAGAAACGTTCGTATGGCCTCAGCCGGTGCGAGCACCGCCTGCGCTGCGGGCGCCGCACTCGAAGGGCCGGCGACGACGACCGGCTTCAGCAATGCCAATCCTGAGAATTTTCCGCTCGTATCAAGTGCCGCAGCACCGGAAAAGCCGAGCCCCGGCGCGGGGGACAGCGCCAACTCGCCGCCGCTACCGGACTTTGACGCCGCCGCCTTGACGCGGCTCACAGCGCCGCCGCCGCCCTGGTTCTGCGGATCGGCAATGCCGATCAGTTCGAGCTCCCCTCTGGCCGTGCCGCTGTCGAGCGCGAGCGGCTTCAATCCGGTTGCGCCGTAGATGCGCAGCAGCGCGAGGCCATGCTCGTCATCTGTCGCAATTTTGTCGGCGTTGCCGTGGCCCGCAACGACGATCGACTGGCAACCATCGGTGAGGTCGCGATCGGTGACGATCGCGCCGTCGCGATCGACCACCACGCCCGTTCCATATTCGACGGTCTTGCGCGGCGGCGGTCCGTCCGCCGGAAACGGATTGAACGCGCTCGACATCGCGATCACCACCGGCTCCATGGTGCCCACGGTGGCCTGATCGTACAAGACGGTCAGCATGCGCGCCTCGCTGCCGCGGAACTGGCCGCGCAGGTAGAGTTTCTTCAAGCCCTGCGTACCCGACAGCACGAAGAAATCGGGCTTCACGGCGCTGTACTCGACCTTGCGGCCGGCGGGCTCTTTGCGTTCGAGCTCGGCGAGTTTCGCGGTGGTGAGGTTCGCGTCCTTGCGGCGGGTCAGCAGGATCTGGATCGTGCCGGTGGACGAACTCCATTTCGTGCCGTTACCGTCGGTCGATTGCTGCGGCACCAACTTCGTGGGCAGGCCGAGACGGACGCCGGTGCCGGCATCGGTCACAGTCTTCCAGCCGACATTGCCCTGCGATTTTCGCGCGGCCGCGGCCAGCACGCTGCGCTCCTGTGGGTTGAGCACCCCGGTCTGCTTGCCGCCATGGTCCTTCTGGAAGGCCTTGATGGCGGCGATCATGCGCTCGCTGACTTCGCCATTGATGATGCCGTTGTAGTGGCCGGTCCAGGCGAGGTCGGACTGAATGGCCTGACGGTCGGCCTGGGCCATGGCCTTGACCGTATCGGCCGGCGTCTGGACCGCCGGATGGGCTGCCGCGGCCTGCTTCGGCTTGGCGCGGCCGACCGTGCCTGCGGGTTGCGCCTGTGCCGCAAGGGTCGCGGCCGCCATTATCAGCGCCGCGGCAATCGTCGCCCGCATGACAGGTTTCGCCTCCATTGAAACGGCCCTATTGAAACACATCTGCTTGGTCGGTAACAGCGGCCATCGGGTTCAGCCGTTCGCGCGGCTCCTGGATCGACAGAACGAGAACGGCAAACATGCTCAGCGCCGACGAACTGGAACGCTATGCCCGCCATATCGTGATGCGCGAGG
>JBQCIZ010000162.1:0-7867 GCA_051953235.1 Nitrobacter sp.
TCGCCTCGGTCGCCACCGCCTCATGTCCCGGGCCGACAACCACCGCGAGCGATGTCCCTGGGCCTTTTGGCGCCGCGGCCAGCACGTTGGCCAGAAGCGTCTGCCCCGCCACGGCGTGCAGCACCTTTGGCAGCGAGGACCTCATCCGCGTCCCCTCGCCTGCGGCAAGCACGATGGTCAGACAGGTCCGGCCGGTCATTGGAATCCTCATTTCCGGGCGCGGCAAGCGCCGCCGCCGTCATAAAGCGTTTTCGTCCGAAGTGGAAACCGCGAGCCTCTCCCTGAGAGCGGACCAAAATTCCTGTTAACATCCGGTCCATGATTCGGGGTGCAGGGGACCGGCGTCATTATTATGGCGAAGAATCAAAAGGATTTGGCCGAGAGTCTGCTGGCCGATGACAGCCCGGGCTGGCTGACCGGCTTTCTGGCCGACGAGGATGAATTCGACCGGCGCGCCTTGTGGCGTCTCGCTTCCTGGGGAGTCGGTTCTGTCGGCGCGGTCATCATCGCGATCATGGCGCATCAGTCGGGTATCGGACTGCGGCACGAGCAGATCGCCGCCGCCGACCTCGCGAGTCAGTCCCGGCAATTCCAGTCGATCGCCAGAACCAACGAAAGCGAGGCGAAGCGGCTCGCCTCCGCCATCGAGACATTGAACGGCGATCGCGACCGGCTGTTTGCGCGCATGACGGCCCTCGAGCAGGGACTCGATTCCGTGACCGGTTCGATCAACCGGAAGAGCGTCACGCAAGGCGAGCTTCCGAAAACATCCTCGCACAATGAAGCTGCCTTGAGTTCGCCGCAGGCGATGCCGGCTGCCTCCCCGGTGCCCGACAAGGCTCCGCCCTCGCAGGCGACGGCCCTGCCTCTCCCGCCTGCCCCGGCGATCTCGCCGGCCGCGATCACGACGGCCGCTGCGGCATTGACCGCAATCGCATCGGACGCCCCAATGAAATCCGGTACGTCAAAGACAGGCGCATCAAAGGCAGAGTCGTCGAAAGCAGATTTGCCGAGGGCAGACTTGCCGAAGGCAGACCTGTCGAAAACGGCCCCCTCGAAGACGGCGGAATCTCTCCCGAGCGCATCGCCCTCTCCGGCGATTGCACAGGCCGCAACGGAAACGGTTATCGCCAAAACGTCGGCCGCGAAGCCGACAGCAGCCAAATCCTCGCCGACCGATTCACCGTCCGCGAACTCTTCGCCCGCGAAGTCTCAGCCAGTAATTTCTGCATCTCCTGCGGTCCGACCTGCAACGGATGTTGCGGCTGCGCCAATGGCGATCCTGCCGCTGGCCGCGGAGAATTCACCTGCGACCAAATCCAGCGAAGTTGCCGAGATGCCGGCCGCAACGCCTGATCCATCCGGAGCGCAGAAAGACATCGACTCCCGGGGCGGCAAGGATGCCAAGATCGTCGTCGCATCGCTTCCTGCAATCGCCGAGACGGAATCGGCTTCGCCGCCACCGGCCGATGTCCCGGTGGCGCACACCGATTTCGGCGTCGATCTCGGCAGCGCCAGTTCGATCAAGGGTCTGCGCGCGCTATGGCATGGTGTCCTGAGATCCGATGCAAAGGAGCTAGCTTCGCTGCGTCCGATCATCGTCCTGAAGGAGCGCACCAATGGCCTCGGCATGCAATTGCGTCTCGTCGCCGGCCCGCTGGTCGACGCGGCGGCGGCCGCAAAGATTTGCGCCGTGCTGTCCGAAAACGGCCGCGTCTGCGAAACCGCCGTCTTCGACGGCCAGCGTCTCGCCCTGAAGGAGGACGCCAAGAAAGACGCCGGGGCAAACGATCCCAGCGTGACGGCACAAAAGCCGCGGTCGCCACGCACGTCGCGGCACCGCCACAGCCGGCGAACGGCGCGAGTCGAAGAGCCGATACCGGTGCCGCCCCCGCCTGTTTCACCGCCGCCGAAGCCGTCGACGTTCAGTTCGTTCTTCTCCCGCTGAAATCCACCGGGCGGGTTCCGGGTTGTCCGGCCGATCGATCCGGACCATATTGATCACATGAAGAAAGATCCCTTCCGGCTGACGCCGTATCAGGTGCAATGGCTGCTGATCGTTGGCTTCCTCAGCGTCGGTTACGCGTTGTATCTGCGTTATCTCGCGGTCGAACTGTCCACGATATCGCTCGCGTGCGACGGCGGCCTGCAAACGACGCTGTGCAAGAGCCGCAGCGTCGCGACCTACCTGTTTCGCAACTCGGTATTCGGTATCGCGGCGCTGGTCATTGCCGTGCTGCACGTGATGCGGCCATCGATCGTGCTTTTGACCGCGGGCCTGATCGCTGCCGGTTTCGGCATCGTGCTCTACAATGTTGCGCTGTCCGGTCTCGCGATCGGCCTGCTCATCCTTGGATTTGCACGGCCCGCGCCCGCCACAGCGTAATGCCGAGCATCGCGTAGACCACGCAGGTCCACAGCGATTGCCAGTTGTTCGGGCCTTCGTTGAACCCGACATAGATCGCCGCGATCACCAGAAGACCGGCAAACGCCGATTCTGCGATGGGACGGGTGCCGACAAGCGGACGATTGAGCCATGCCAGCGCCCAGCACGGCACCACGGCCATGGTAAGGGCAGCAAACGGAAAGTCGCGATAGCGGGGATCGAAGACGAAGCCGAGTGCCGTTTCCGCTCCGATTAGCGTCGTGACAAGCAGCGTGATCCCCAGCATCACGGTCAGAACCGAGCCGGTACGGCCGGGGCGTGGTCCGATCAACTCAAGGAAAGTCGGCAGCGCCCGGCCGGCCATCAGGGCATTCGCGCCCAATAGCGGCGATATGATTCCGGCCGCCAGCAGCAGGCTCCAGCGCACCGTATTGCCCGGTCCGTAGCTTTCGGAACACAGCTTGTCCACGGCAATGCCGAGCAGGATTCCGGCCGACGTCGCGGAGACCGCGACCGCGATCCATGACATCAGCCGCGGTGTCCACGGACGCCGCCGCAGCGTCAACAAGGCGACGGCGAAGATGAGGACGCACAATCCCATTCCCGCCCCCATCTGGATCTTCCAGAGCGGGAAATTGCTGATGGGCACGCCGGCGGGATATTTCAGTCTGCGCTGGGTAGCGTCGATCAAACCCCAGTTGCCGCCGACCGTCCCCTCGAGCTGACGCTTCCATGGCTGATCGTAGGCTTCGATCAGATTGACGCGGAAATGCTCGCGCTTCGCCATGTCGAGAATTTCAGAGACCACGCGCGCCTGGTTGGTGCGCGACGGCAGCGCACCTTCGCGCATGCGGCCCGCGCTCGGCCAGCCGGTTTCGCCGATCAGGATTTCCTTGCCCGGAAAGGCAGCCGCGACCTGCTTTCGGATGGCATCGACATGTGCGGCAGCATAGCGCGCCCGAATCGGAAAATCCTCCCAGTACGGCAGGATGTGGATCGTGACGAAGTCGACCGCATCATAGACTTCGCGATTGCGCAGCCAGTATTCCCAGACATCGGCATAGGTCACGGGGACCTTCACCTGCGATTTCACCAGCCGGATGTTGGCCGCCAGATCGGAGGCGGTCATCTCCCCGCGCAGCAGGACCTCGTTGCCGACGACGAGGGCTGTGATGACATCCGGGTAGTCCTTGGCAAGGCCGACCGCGATGTTGATCTCGGCAAGATTCTTCAGCCGATTGTTGCCGAGCCAGATACCCTGAATGACCTTGAGCCCGACCTTCGCTGCAAGCGCTGGCAGCTTGTCGAGACCGTTTTGGACCGAGTAGGTCCGGACGCATTTTGAAATCTTGGCGAGTTGCGCGAGATCTTCGGCGATCTGCTGCGGCGGAATCATCGTGGTTGCGATCAGTGGGCTCTGATCGTCGCGGAACGGAGCGTAGGAGACACATTCAAGCTTCGCGGCAGGGTCGATCGGCGCACGCGCGAGTTGGATCGGCGTGGCCAGCCACCACCACGCCGCTGCGATCAGGCCCAGCGAAATGACGAGAAGCGCCAGGGGCGTACGAAAGGAAATCGGCTCCGTCCTCCGTGAGAAACGTCGATTACCCGTTCGAAACGCATCTGCCAAGAGCAGCCGGCGGACGGCCAGGGCTTTACCACAACCGGATTAAACTACCGGTTTACTGGACAAATTCCAAAATGTCGGCCATGGGAGTCGCGGGCATCGCCGCCGCATTGGGGACCAATTTGAGCGGCATCTGAGATACGGACAGGGTGCGACCGTAGCGAACGGGAGTCGGGGACTTTATGCGTCGAGTGCTGTTTGGGTTCCAGAAAGCGATCTTGCGTGGCGTTGCCGTTCCCGGTTTCGCGCTGCTGTTCGGTATTGGTGGCGCGATTGCCCAGAGCGGCGATCTTCGTGCCCAGGATCAGCAGAACAAGCCTGCCGCCGCCAACCCGGCGAATGCGGCCGCTGACGCCGCCAAGGACAGCAAGCGCAAGACCGACGAGTTTGTCGAAGCCGCGCATGCCATCAACGGTCCCGCGGGTAACCCGGAATGCGTCTGGCTCGGGCGCCGCGTGGTCGTCCTGATGTGGCGCGACGACCTGGATACGGCATTCCGCCATCTCGACCTCTATGACCGCTTCGGCTGCCCCGGTGGCCATGTCCAGGCGACGTTCCGCTGTCTGGTGCGGTTCGGACCGATCGATCCCAAGGCGCCCGATGCGCTGAGCAGCCGTGTGCACACCTGCTGGATCAACCCGAACGCGCAACCGTCTCAACCTGCGGCTGCGGCCGCTTCCCCGCCGGCATCCGGCGCAGCGGCTCCCGCGGCAGCGCCGCCGGCACAGGCCGCACCGGCGGCTCCTGCACCGGCAAAATAGGCGCCTGCTCAGGAACGAGTCCCGATTGTCATCGTTGGGACAGTCAGTTGCCCTTAAAACGCCACGGCGTAATACGAGTTGTTAATTCACTTGGCAGAGATATGCTTCCTCTGCCGGTGTGTTGGTCGGACCTAGGGGACGGGTCCGCGTCCCTGCCATGCTCGCGCCCCGTATGGTTGTGTTGCGATGCGCGCCGTCGTCGCCGTTCTGCTTTTCGTGACCTTTGCACACGCTGCTCTCTGGGGGATTCTTCAGGAGAAGCAGGAGGCTCCTGACTTCAAGGGGCTGTTGACCAGTGTCTCCTACGCACCGTTCGAAGGAACCGCGCATCCGGACGTCGACAACATCCCGACTGCGGAGAATATCCGCGCCGACATGAAAGTGCTGGCACGTTTGACCCGTGCCATCCGGCTGTATTCGTCAACGGGCGGCGTTGAGCTCGTGCCCCCGATCGCCAATGAATTCGGCCTCAAGGTCATGGTCGGCGCATGGATCGACAAGCATGTCGATCGCAACGAGCGCGAGATGCTCGCCGCCATCGACCTCGCCAAACACAACAGCAACGTCAACGGCGTTGTCGTCGGCAACGAAACGATCTACCGCGGCGATCAAAAGGTCGACGACCTGATCAAGCTTATTCAGCGTGTGAGGAGCTCGGTGAATGTGCCTGTTACAACGGGCGAAATCTGGAACATCTGGCTCGAACACCCCGAACTCGCCTCGTCGGTCGATTTCATCGCGGCGCACATCCTGCCCTACTGGGAGGGCTTTTCCAGCAAGCAGGCCGTCGATCAGGCGCTCATCATCTATCAGAAACTGCGCGACGCCTTCCCCGGAAAGCGAATCGTGATCGCTGAATTCGGCTGGCCGAGCGCCGGATACAACCTCAAGAACGCCGACCCCGGTCCGTTCCAGCAGGCCATCACGCTGCGGAATTTTGTCACCAAGGCCGAGTCGATCGGCATGGAATACAACATCGTCGAAGCCATCGATCAGCCCTGGAAGTTCTTCGAGGGCGGCGTCGGCCCGTACTGGGGCGTCCTCAATGCGGACCGCGAACCGAAATTCTCTTGGACCGGCCCGGTCGTCGATCAGGACTACTGGAAGCTCGCCGGCATCGCTCTGCTGATCGGCGTTTTGCTGTCGCTGCCCATTTTGCGGCTAGTCCAGCCGACGGTGATGCAGGCGCTCCTGCTATCGGCCGCAGCCAACGGCGTCGGCGCGTGGGTCGCAACCGTCTTCTCCTACTGGACTGGTCACTATTTTGTATTCGGCTCCGCCTTTGCGCTCACCCTCGGCCTGATCCTGCTGGTGCCGCTGATCTTGATCGCGATGGCGCGGATCGAGGAAATCGCCGCGGTCGCCTTTGGCCGTGCGCCGCGGCGCCTGATCACGAAGGATGTTGCTGCCGCCGCGCAGGCGGCCACCAGCGCTTCCCTTCCCAAGGTCTCGATTCATGTGCCGGCCTATTTTGAACCGCCGGAGATGCTGAAGCAGACGCTCGATGCCGTCTCGCGCCTCGACTATCCGAATTTCGAATGCGTCGTGATCATCAACAACACACCCGATCCGACGTTCTGGCAGCCGATTCAGGATCACTGCCGCGCGCTCGGCGAACGCTTCAAGTTCATCAACGCCGAGAAGGTTCAGGGCTTCAAGGCCGGTGCGCTGCGCATCGCGATGGAGCGCACCGCGGCCGATGCGGAAATCATCGGCATCATCGACGCCGACTATGTCGTCGAACCAAACTGGCTCAAGGATCTGGTGCCGGCGTTCAACGACCCTCGCGTCGGTCTGGTGCAGGCCCCGCAGGATCACCGCGACGGCGACCGCTCGCTGATGCACTACGTGATGAACGGCGAATACGCCGGCTTCTTCGACATCGGCATGGTCCAGCGTAACGAAGCCAACGCCATCATCGTCCACGGCACGATGTGTCTGATCCGCCGCACGGCCATGGACATGGCGGGCGGCTGGGCCGGCGACACCATCTGCGAGGATACCGATCTCGGCCTCGCGATCATCGAGCACGGCTGGGTCACGCACTACACCAACACCCGCTACGGCTACGGCCTGCTGCCCGATACTTATGAGGCGTTCAAGAAGCAGCGGCATCGCTGGGCGTATGGCGGCTTCCAGATCGTCAAGAAGCACTGGCGCCGTTTCCTTCCCGGCGCGAGCCGGCTGTCGCAGGATCAGAAGCGCGAGTTCACCCTGGGCTGGCTGAACTGGCTCGGCGCCGAGAGCATCGGCGTGGTCGTGGCGATCCTGAACCTGATCTGGGTGCCGATCGTCGCCTTCGCCGACATCGCCATTCCCGACAAGATCCTGACGCTTCCGATCATCGCAGCATTCCTGGTCTCGCTGATCCATTTCGTGACGCTGTACCGCCTGCGCGTACCGGTCAAAACCGCGCAGATGCTGGGCGCCATGGTCGCCGCCATGTCGGTTCAATGGACCGTGTCCCGCGCCGTCGCTCAGGGCCTGATCACGGAGCATCTCGCCTTCGCACGCACCTCCAAGGGCGGCCTGTCGCGGATGTCGATCGAATTCCAGGCGTTCTGGGAAGCGGTGATCGGCGTGCTGCTACTGGTCGGCGCCGCCGTGCTGATCGCATCCAATCAGTACAAGGAAGTCCACGAAATCTACATTTTCGCGGGCGTGCTGGTGCTTGAAAGCCTGCCGTTCCTGTCGGCGGTGGCGATTGCCATTCTGGAAAACTCGCGGACCAACCAGTTTTCGTTCTGGCGTCACGCCCGCATTCGCAGCGCGGAGCTGATCGGGCTTCGCCCGGTGCCGATGCCGGCAAAGACCTCCTCCCCCGTCGCGACCGAGATTCATCGCGAAGCGAGTTGATCGACTTTGTCTGATGGAATGGTGAGCGCGGAGGGACTCGAACCCTCGACCCCATGATTAAAAGTCACGTGCTCTACCGCCTGAGCTACGCGCTCACGTGCAGCGCTGTGTAGGGGTCCCGTCCGCGCGGGTCAATAGCTCCCGAACTCAATACAGACCGCGCTGAATAACGCGAATTATTCCACAGGAACCTTATCTTAGGGGCAGTCTCTCCAGCATGTTGCGAACGCCGGATGC
>JBQCIZ010000163.1:0-2265 GCA_051953235.1 Nitrobacter sp.
GTTGCCGTTCGTTCTAGGTCGCAACGGCGCATACCTGCAAATTCCAAATAGCTTGCGCTCTATTCCGTTCGGTTATGTAATGCGTTGCAAGCGGGGAAAGCGCCCCGGTCTCCCGGATTTTGGATGACCAGCGTATGAATATGCAGAGACTTCGCGCCTTCCAGGCGATCATGAGAACCGGCTCGGTGACGTCTGCGGCCGACGGCCTCAAACTGACCCAGCCGGCCGTGAGCAAGCTCTTGAAGGCGCTCGAGATGGAAGTCGGCTTTCCATTGTTCAACAGGGTCAATGGTCGTCTCACGCCGTCGGCCCAGGGAGCGGCATTCTATCAACGGGTGCAGCGTGTCCTGACCGATATCGAGGAACTCTCGACGATCGCGCAGAATGTCGCGGAAAACAGGTTCGGCGAAATCCGGCTGGTCGCCATGTCGCAGTTATCGACCCGGCTGTTTCCCCGGGCGATCGGAGAATTCCAGAAAAAATACCCGGACGTCTATGTCTCGCTCGAGATCATTCCGCGCCGCGACGCGGATCGCTGGATCAGCGGATTGAATTTCGATCTTGGCGTCAGCGCATTGCCGATCGTGTGGAATGGTCTTGGCTATGAGCCTTTTCTGACGCTTGCGCCGGTCGCCGCGGTGCCGACGTCCAACCCCTTGTCATCACGCGGATGGCTCGGCCCGCGAGATCTGGATCGTCAGCCGTTCATCCGCCTCACCAACTCGAATCTGCTGCGCTCCCAGGTGGACGCCGATCTGATCGATGCGAACGCGCACCCCATCGTCAAGGCGGAGGTTTCGTCACCCATGACGGCCTGCGCGCTCGTCGCACAGGGCATAGGCCTTTCAATCGTCGATGCCTATAGCCCGACCGTTTCGAAGACTGACGATTTTCAGATCGTCCCGTGGAAGTCGTCAACGCTGCTGACGTATGGTTTTTTCTATCCCAAGGACGTAGCCAATCCGTTCGTACCGATCTTCAAAAAGATTCTGAAACGATTGGCGATCGCCGATCAGCCGCGCGCACGTGTCCGGCCCGGGCGGCCGTCAACAACGTAGTCCGTGTTGGCCGAAGCCAGGCCAACTAGAGCTATTCCAAATGATTATGTAGCCACTCTCATTTTGAATTTGCTGTAATATCTGCATCGCCTCTACTCTTTGACGAACAGGCATCCGGCAGCCATCCATGGGGGTAGCCAATGAAAGACGTGTCGCCCAGGTCGCATCGTTCCGCTGCGCCGTCCCTGTCCCGCCGTGGCGTGGTGGCCGGGGGAGCAGCGATGGCCATCGCCGGGATCGCAAGCACCGGCGTCTCCGCCCAGGCGCCGAAACTGATGCGGGTCGGCGTTCACAAGGGGGTTGTGTTCGTTCCGGCACTGCTGCTGCAGTCGATCCTCGGTCCGAACTGGAAAGTGGAACTGTCCTATTTCGGCTCCCCGGCGGATATGGCGAATGCCATCGTCTCGCACAGTATCGATATCGGCTATACGGGCGTGACGATCGCAGCCATCGCGCGCTCCAAAGGGCTGCCTATCGTTCTCGCAGCGAGCTCGGCGGGTAAGGGCACGGCCATCATCGTTGGCGCCAAGACCGCAATCCACAAAATGGAAGACGTGAGAGGCAAGCGTTTCGGTCAGGTGGTCGGGGGAATTCAGGATGTCCAGTTTCGGGAGGAGCTTCGCAAAGTCGGAATGACCATCAAGGACATCAATCCGATCGCGATCGCCTTTGCCGATCTCCCGCAGGCCTTGCAGGGCGGAAGCATCGATGTGTTCTGCGGCGGCGAACCGTTCTCCACCAAGACCATCGAGGATGGTTACGGCCGGCTGCTGAAATATCCCTACGATACGCCCGTCGGCACCATCAACGCGGGCATCCTGACGCACGAAGCCACGGTGCAAAGCAATCCCGACATGATCAAGGCGTTTGTCGGCGCGCACCGTGACGCCGTCACGCGCCTTCGCGGCAATCTCGACGAGGCGGCCGAACTCGGCAACAAGAATTGGGGCTTCCCGTTGGGCATCTCGCGAAAGGCGCTCGACAACGTCGATTTGCGCTGGGTTATCGATGACTCGTTCCTGAGCGATCTCGGCAACTACATGGCGCGGATGAAGGATCTCGGTATCATTGCCTCGGTCCCCGACATCAACAAGCTGGTGGTCCGGGACTTTGCCAAGCCCTAAGGTGCGGGGAGAAGTGTAACATCCCGATCCCGATCGTCGGTATCGGAGAAGCTGGACTGATGACCCTCGACCGCCTCGTAGCC
>JBQCIZ010000164.1:0-3370 GCA_051953235.1 Nitrobacter sp.
GTTGGTCAGGTGTTGTTGGGGGGTTGTGGGGGGGGGGGCGCCCGGGCGGTTTTTGGACGGGGCGTGGGGGGGGGGGGGGGCCCGTCGTCCCCGGGGGCCGGGTGAGGGGGCTCATCGTTGCACCCCTCACCCGGTTTCTCACTGCGTTCGAAACCACCCTCTCCCACAAGGGGAGAGGGGAAAAAGGTAGCGGAGGTTCAAGCGGCGGACGTTGTCAGCGCAGCCAAAAAGCTCGCCAGATCGTCGGTGACATGGTCGACATGCGGGGCGCCTCGACCCTCCAGTTCCCAGTCCTCGCGCACCACCTCCTTCGAGCCGTCAGGCACGACAAGCACAGTGGTCATGCCGAGGTCGTGCGGCACCACGAGGTTGCGTGCCAGATCCTCGAACATCGCGGCCGTTGCCGGATCGACGCTGTGTCGCTCCAGAAAGCGGCGATAGGTCTGTGGCGCCGGCTTCGGCTCAAGTTCCGCGGCGATGATGTCGAAGACGACTTCGAAGTGATGGCCGAAGCCGAGACGTTCCAGCACCTTGCCGGCGTGATCTGTCGAGCCGTTGGTCAGGATCAGTTTGCGGCCGGGGAGTTTTGCGAGCGCTGCGCCCATCGCCGGATTGGGCTCGAGCGGCGAATGATCGATCTGGTGGACGTAAGCGAGATAGTCGTCGGCGGAGACACCATGTTCGGTCATCATGCCGCGCATGCTGGTGCCGAAACGCTTGTAGTAATCCTTCTGGATGCGCCGGGCTTCGACCGGATCGACCTTGAGGAAATTGCCGATGTATTCGCCGATCCGCGCATCGACCTGTTGCCATAAATTGACGTGATGCGGATAGAGCGTGTTGTCGAGGTCGAACACCCAGGTGTCGATGTGGGTAAAAATGCGCGGCGAAGACTTCATCATGGCAGTGAGAACCTCTGCGTCCTGCCGCCGCCACTCATGTCGACGGCGGCAAATCCAGTCGTTGCGAGACCGCGGCTGCCGCAATCGCCCTGTTCGCCGAATTCGAACTTGCCGTCGCGTGTGCACAACATTTTCGTTCCACCCCAGGCGAGCGGCTTTCCCTTCTGTTCAATCGTCCGGCCGTTGGCATCGACGGCTTCGGCGAAACTGAAGACCTGCCGCGGCTGACCGGTGATGTCCGGATGCAGGCATGCGCCAGGATCGATGCCGTACCAGCCACGGCTGGTCACGGCCTTGCCGTCATCGATCCCGATCGCGGCCATCACCCGGTGCGGCGTGTCGTTGCACCAGGTCAGGCCGGTCGGCGAGGGCGATTGCACGGCCTTGACCATGGTGGTGAAGAAGTCAGGCGTCTTCACCTTGTCCGCGTCCAGCCCGCGGCTTTTCAGGAAAGCGGCCAGTGCAGTCTGCGTCTTGGGCCCGTCAACACCGTCGATCGGGGCGGCGTCATACCCCGCGATCACCAGCAGCCGCTGAATGCCCGCGAGTTTGGCCTGTTCGTCGTCATAGTCGCTGTCTTCGGCGAGATAGGCGACCAGATTGCCGTCGTCACCCTGGCTCGGCTTGATCTCGGTGAAGGGCACGGCGGTCTGTCCGCGCCGGCACTGGCGCGCCGCGGCGATCACGAAATTGTCCTTGGCGATACAAAGATTGTCGGAGCCGTTCTGCGGCACCGGCGAGGATCCGTAGACTCCGAGCGCGCGGGCATGGAGCAGGATGCGGTCGGCGGTCAGCGTGCCCTGTGCGACCACGCGGCATTGCGCGGGATCGATCCGCCACCAGCCGCGTGTCGCGGTGGTGCCCTTGTCATCGATGCCGATGGCGACATCGACCACGTAACTCATGTGATTGCAGAGCTTGAAATCGGCATGGGCAGGTGCAGTCGAGAGCATCAGAGTTGCCGCACATGCCGTCGTTATGGCGAGGAGGCGCGCGTAGCGCGCCATCTCGAGCCGCGTGGCTTTGGCACGTCCCGTCCTTCGAGATGCGGCCTGATGGCGGCTCCCCGGGATGGCGACGTGTGGCGAGCCCCGCATCACTTGTGGATCAGCGTCCCCGTACCCTGGTTGGTGAACAGCTCGAGCAGCACCGCGTGAGGCGTCTTGCCGTCGATGATGACGACGCCGTTGACTCCCTGTTCGAGCGCGTAGATGCAGGTTTCGACCTTTGGAATCATGCCGCCGGAAATGGTGCCATCGGCGATCAGCTTGCGCGCGTCCTTGATCGACAATTCCGGAATGAGCTTTTTCGACTTGTCGAGCACGCCGGGCACGTCGGTCAGGAGCAGCAGCCGCTTGGCCTTCAGTGCGCCGGCTACCGCGCCCGCGAAAGTGTCGGCATTGACGTTGAAGGTCTGTCCGTTGGCGGAGGTGGCGAGCGGCGCCAGCACCGGGATCAGCTCGTGGCCGATGAGCTGGTTGAGCAGCGTGAGGTCGACCTTCTCGGGTTCGCCGACAAAGCCGAGATCGACGACCTTCTCGATGTTCGAGCCGGGGTCGATCATGGTGCGGGTCACCTTCGACGCCGTAACCATGTTGCCGTCCTTGCCGCAGAGTCCGACGGCCTTGCCGCCGGCTTCATTGATGTAGCCGACCAGCTGCTTGTTGATCGAGCCGGCCAGCACCATCTCGACGATCTCGATGGTGGCGGCATCGGTGATGCGCAGGCCAGCCGCGAATTCCGATTTGATGCCGAGCCGTTGCAGCATGGTGGCGATCTGCGGCCCGCCGCCGTGCACCACCACCGGATTGATCGCGGTCTGCTCCAGAAGCACGATGTCGCGTGCGAACTGCCGGGCGACATCTTCCGCGCCCATGGCATGCCCGCCGTATTTGATGACGATGGTTTCCTCGTCGTACTGCTGCATGTGCGGCAGCGCTTCGGACAGAATGCGCGCCTGTTCGAGCGGGCTGATCGGGGATGCGTCGGTCATGAAACGGGTCTCGTGCCAGCGGGATGAGCGGGTTCTAACCGATTGGCGGCGAGACCGCAAAGCGGCGCTTTCCCGGCCTCAGGCCGATCAGAGACGTGTCGCGGGACGCGTCCAGATGGCGGCGACCGCGAGCAAAAGCCAGCTCAGGATCATCAGCGTTCCGCCTGATGGAGCGGCCATCGGAAAAAGCCGATGTCCAAGGAATTGCAACACCGTCAGGTCGGTGCCGAACAGGACTGCACCCGCGACAAAACCGCACCCGGCGGTCAGACCGAGTACCGGATGCACGATTTGACGATCCACCAGGAGGATCGTCAGCAGCGCGGCCGGTGCGTGAAACAGCAACATCGAGGACGCGGACAACAGAAGCGTGCCGCCCGTCTTATGAGCAGCGGCGGCTGCGAGGATGACCCCGGCGGCGCCCATCAGGCCAGCCGCCGCTGCAACGATCCGAAACCAGCCGGCTCGCGTCATC
>JBQCIZ010000165.1:0-2305 GCA_051953235.1 Nitrobacter sp.
GCGCTCCGACCAGGGGATCAAGTCGTTCGCCGATCTCAAGGGCAAGCGGATCGCGACCGCGATCGGCACCACGGCGCACGTGTTCCTCGACAAGGCGCTACGCGCCAACAAGATCGATCCCAAGGAGGTCGAACTCGTCAACCAGAACATGTCCGCGGCGGTTACCGCGTTCATTTCCGGCGCCGTTCCCGCAGTCGCGCTGTGGGTGCCGTTCAATGTCACCGTACGCGACAAGGTGCCCGGTGCGGTGAAGCTCGCCGACGCGTCGGCCTATTATCCGGAGGCTGCGATCATCGGCGGCTGGGCAGCCGCCAACACCTACTATGATAATCCGGCGAACAAGGAGACGCTCGCCAAGCTGATCAAGGGATGGGCCGAGGCCAACGACTATATCGTTGCCAACCCCAAGGAATCCATGACGGCCCTGCAGAAGAACCACTACAGCCAGACGCCGATGGCCGACATCGACGAATCCTTCACGGCGCAGAAGATGTTCACTGCGGCCGAATGGAAGGCGAAATACTCGGACGGCACGGTCACCAAGTGGCTGCAGCAGTCGACCGACTTCTTCATGGCGAACGCTGGCGTCAAGGATTTCACGCCAGCGAGCAAATACTTCGATCCCAGCCTTTATCTTAAGACCATCGCCTAATCCAAGGCACCGACAAAAGAGGGCCGATCATCACAATGATCGGCCCTTTTTCATTCGTACCTGATGGCTGGTCCTCACCCCTCCTCCGGCGAAGCCGGCCCCACCGAACGCGCGATGGCGAGACGGGTTTCAGGCATGATGGTCGCGATCATGACAAGGCCAAGGCATGCGATGGCGGCCATTTCGATGAAGGCGATGCCGTGGCCGAAGCGGTCGCTCACGTAACCGGCAACGGCGGTGCTCAGCGACGCGCCTATTCCGATAGCCGTACCGATGATGCCTTGCGCCAGGTTGAAATGGCCGGAGCCGAACGCGACATCGGCCGCAATCAGCGGAATCATGACTCCGAAAACCGCGGCCGTTATTCCGTCCAGCACCTGCACCGCGACCAGAAGTGCCGGATCCTCGACAACTGAAAACAGCAATCCGCGAACGGCCAGCGCCGCGAACGCGATCATGAGCAGCGGGCGGCGTCCCCAGGCCTGAGCCTTGCGGCCGACGGAGGGAGACATCAGTGCAACGATCGCCTGCGGAACGATGATGCAAAGCGCGATCAGAACCGGCGCCCACTGGCTCGACCGTGCCGTCACGATGCCTGCCATCAGCGGCAGCATCGCGGCATTGGCAAACTGAAGCAGGAATACCGCACAGGCAAAAATGAGCAGCGGCCGCCGATGCAGCAGATGAAAGACACTGGTTGCGCCGGGGTCCGGTTGCGTGCGGGTGATCGCGCCGTGAGCCTGCTCCGGGTCGATCTCGCGGTCACGAATGGATGCTAACGAAAACAGCGTCGCGGTCGCGAACAGAAAACTTACGACAAACACCGCACGGCTCGACAACAGATAGCCAACAGCGCCCATCACCGCCGCCGCCACACCGTTGCCGAGCGACGCAAAGCGGGCGTTGCGCCCAAGTCTCTCGCCAATCGCGCCCGGTCCCACGAGACCGAGACTGATGGCGGCAATCGCAGGCCCGAGCACGCAACTTGCCGCCGCGTGCAGAAATGCGGCGAGCGCGATGATCGGAAAGATCGGCCATGCGGCATAGGCCAGCGCGGCGACGCCGATGGTGGCGACGGCAAGTCCGGCGACGAAACGCTCGGAGCGCGCCGCATCAATGATGGCGCCGCCGGGCATCTGACCGATCAGGCCAACCATCCCGCCGATCGACAAAATCAGGCCGATCTCGGCCTGCGTCCACTTCTGCGTCGTGAGATAGACCGCGACGAACGGACCGAAGCCAGTCTGCACGTCGGCCAGGAAGAAGATGAACCAATCGAGGCCGCGCTGGCTTTGCAGGGAAGGATGCGGCTCCTGCGCGCCGCCGGTCGGTCGCGGCGCAGTTGCCTCTTCCGCGGCCGCCGTCTCGTGGCGCTCGCTATCGGGGGCACGCGATCGTCGAGACAGGAGCGCAAACAGATCAAACCTCCTTCGTCATCAGTGATCGAAGCGCAACGGCTGCAGCGTTCCCGACGCGCCCAGCACGACGACAGGCGCGCCTTCCTTGTATTCAGGCGCCGCCTTCACCTGATCCTGCGTCAGTTCAAGCGTGATGCTGTCGGATTTCCCCTTCACGCCGCCGAAATGCAGCGCGTTCCAGTCCACAACGATCTTTCGGCTGCCGACGCCGAGGAATCCGCCAAAGTCGATCACC
>JBQCIZ010000166.1:0-2305 GCA_051953235.1 Nitrobacter sp.
TCGCTCCACAAGCCGAAATCGAACGCCATGCGGCAGAGCACCGACACTACGGAGTCGACGACCTCGGCCGGGAAGCCGGCCAATTGCATGATGGTCATCGGCCGGCCGTTGGCCGGCAGACGGAACAGCAGGCTGATGACCTCGGCCATCGTATCGCCGCCGACATTCGCGTTGTCGAACATGAAGGCGTAGCGCGGATCGTTACGCACCGTTTCGATGCGCGACAGCAGCTTGTGATAGATGATGCGCGACGAGCGGTTTTCCAGCTTGCCCATGCGCTCGTCGATCAGCGAGATCATGTCGACAAGACGATAGGGCACCGGCGTATCGGCGGTGTAGCCGATGCTCTTGGGATCGATGCGCTTCAGGCCGACGCGTTCGGCATTCTGGTATTGCGTATAGATTCCCTTCGCCATCGGAATGACTTCGGCGAGGATATCCAGCTCCTCCGGTACGCCGGGGCGGCCGGCGAACAGCACGTCGACGATTTCCTCGAAGTTGAACAGCCAGAACGGCAGCTTCAGATTGCGCGGATTGAGGACGAGGGCACGCTCGCCAAAGCAGCGGCCATACTCGTTGTGAACGTCGAGCAGGAAGATGCGCAGGGTGGGGCGCGATTTCAGAATTTCGTTGATGAGCAGCGAAACGCCGCTCGATTTACCGACGCCGGTCGAGCCGAGCACCGCGAAGTGCTTGCTGAGCATTTCTTCGATGTCGACATACGCGGTGACGGATCGGTCCTGCTGCAGCGTGCCGACGTTGATCTGATCCGAGCCGCTGGGCGCGTAGACGGTGCGAAGCTCTTGATTGGTGATCAGGTCCGCCGCGTCGCCGATCGCAGGATAGTTGGTGACGCCACGCTGGAAGCGGGGGCGGGGGCCGGCGCTATCGAGAATTTCGCCAAGCAGATCGACCGATGCACTTGCGACATATTCGTCCGAGGGCAAATGCTCGCAGGAGACCTCGGTGATCATGGCGACGATGGTCGAGCTCTCGCTGCGCAGGCTGATGAACCGGCCGACGGTGGCACGCGCCGCGGTGGGCGACATCCGCCCGGTTTGCAGGATGCCGACGCGCGCCAATGACCCCCGTACTGAGATCACGCGTCCGAAGGAGCTGGCGGAAGTCGAATGAAGCATTGTGTCGATCGCATTTCTTGCGGCTGTTCGTCAGACTATTGCAGGCGGTTACTGCAAAAACTGTTAAGCCGGGCGGTATCGGGATCGTGGTGAGGAAAGCCCCTAATACGCGGCTTGGTTGCATAGCCCTGCGGCGTTGTGTTTCTCACTGTTTCTATTGAAGAATCCGGGCACTTCGCAGGCCCGCGAAGCGGCATCGGCGTGGACACTTTTAAAGGTTCATTTACTAACCGCGAAAGAGGTCCGCCCGGATCGAGCCGTGGATGCCGTGCGCGGGGGCTGGTTGCGGCCGCGGCAAGGCGGTAAATCTGTTCCAACAAGAAACTGACCGGGGGTGGAACGCGATGAGCCGCGCCACGATACCTTGACCGCGCTCGCGCGCCCATCCGCGCTTGCGCCATTTCGCGTCCGCAACTACCGCTTTCAGTGGCCGGCCGATCTGTTCACGTCCTGGGCGTTCGAGATGGAGAACCTCATTCTCGGCTGGTACGTCCTTGTGGCGACCGGATCGGTGCTCCTGCTGACGATCTTCGCGTCTCTGAGCTACGTCGGAACGCTGATCGCCCCGTTGCTCGGCGTTGTCGGCGACCGGATCGGCCATCGCAACCTGCTGGCGGCCATGCGAGCCTCCTATACGGTGCTGTCGGCGACGCTGATGACGCTCGCGCTCACCGGTACGCTGCAGCCCGCCTACGTGTTTGTGATCGCCACGCTGATGGGACTCGTGCGCCCGTCGGACATCGGTGTGCGCGGCGCACTTGTCGCCAGCATCGTGCCGCACGAACTTCTGCTCGGCGCGATGAGCGTGTCGCGCACCACCATGGATACCGCGCGGATTGCCGGTGCGTTGACCGGAGCGGGGTTGTTCGCCGTCCTCGGCATCGGTCCGGCGTATGTGGTGATCGCCACGCTCTATTTCGCGAGCACGCTGTTGACGCTCAGCGTCGTGATGCCGGCGAAAGCGCGACCCGCGGAGGAAGCCAGAACAGAAATCCTCCAGAAATCGCCGGTACGCGACCTCAAGGAGGGAATTGCCTACGTCTGGACCAGCCCGCTGATGCGCGCGGCGATGTGGGTGGCCTTTCTCGCCAACATGACGGCGTTTCCGCTATCGAACGGGCTGCTGCCCTATATCGCGCGCGACGTCTATCACACCGATCAGGCCG
>JBQCIZ010000167.1:0-3136 GCA_051953235.1 Nitrobacter sp.
GGCGGCGCGCGCAGAACTCCGCACCGGGGACGTGATCCTCGCGGTGAAAGGCGAGAAGATTTCGGACTCGGCGCAGTTCTACCGGAAACTGTGGGCGCTCGGCGATGCCGGGGTCGACGTGCCGCTGACATTGTATCGCGAAGGCGACACCTTCGACGTGGTGGTGACCTCGACCGACCGCGCCAAAATGCTGCGGAAGCCGAGACTTCATTAAAAGCCGCGCGAACGCGGCTGCACCGAGGCACCCTTGACCGATCCACGGCCCTCCAATCCCGCCGGCGAAGCCGTGGTCGACCACATCGTGGCGGTGCTGCCGCCGTTGCTGCAATCGCTGGAGTCGCTCGAGTTCATCGCACGGCATTTCCATCCGCCCGCCTTCGATGCGGTCATGGAACGGATCGGCGCGCCGGACCAAGCGCTGCGGGAGGTTCGCGCCCGCCTCGACAACTGGCCCGACAACTTCAAAGACGTCAGCGCACCGCTTTCTGTCGCGAGCGATGCGGCGCTGGCGGCATTCGCAAAGCTCCGCGCCGTGCAGAACGAAGGCGGCGACATCCGCGACGTGTTTCGCGCGCTGCGCTATCTGCCGCGCGCGCAGGCGGCGCTGTATCCCCTCGCTGCGCGATTGCCGCCGGTGAGCCAGTTCTTTCTGGCGCCGGACATGCGCAACGACGCGGCCGCGCTGGCGCGGTTCGCGCAACCTCCCGCGACCGGCAGCGGAGTCCATCACTTTGACAACGAGCCCGGCAGCCGCGGCGGCTATTCGCTTTACGTGCCGGAGGATTACACGGCCAAGCGAACGTGGCCGCTGGTGGTGGCGTTGCATGGCGGCAGCGGCAACGGCCGCGCTTTCCTGTGGAGCTGGCTGCGCGCGGCGCGCAGCTTTGGTGCGATCGTGGTGTCGCCGACCGCGACCGGCCCGACCTGGGCGCTGATGGGCGACGATGCCGACACGCCGAATCTCATGCGGATTCTGGAGACCGTACGCGGACAATGGGAAATCGATCCGGCGCGCATGCTGCTGACCGGCATGAGCGACGGCGGCACTTTCTGTTATGTCAGCGGACTGGAGGCGGCCTCGCCGTTCACGCATCTCGCGCCGGTCGCCGCCACCTTTCATCCGTTGATGGCTCAGATGGCGGACGCCGATCGTTTGCTCGGCCTGCCCATCTTTCAGGTGCACGGCCGCCTCGACTGGATGTTTCCCGTCGAGGTGGCGCGGCAGGCGCGCGAGGCGCTGGCCGCAGCGGGCGCGGATGTGAGCCTGCATGAGATCGCCGACCTTAGCCACACTTATCCCCGCGAGATCAACGCGGAGATCCTGGCGTGGCTGCGCGGCGGGCGATAACCGTTCCCGCTAGCGATCCTCCGGCGAGAGGATGCCCCCCTCAAAACACAAAATCGTCTCAGTGCTGCGCCCCGCGTTAAAACGCGATCCCGAGCAGCCCCGAAAGGGCCGCGCGTGGCGCCACCAGATCCGCCAGCGTGTACTCCTCGAGTGCGGCCAGGAAGGCATCGCGCGCCTGCCCCAGCGCCCGCTTCAGGACGCAACTTGGAAAAATCGCGCAGGGCGCCTCGACCGGCTTGAAGCACGACACGATCGCCATGTCCGGTTCGGTGGTGCGGATGACATCGGCGAGACCGATCGCTTCGACCGGCTTGGCGAGACGCAGGCCACCGCCCCGGCCGCGCACCGTCTCGATGTAGCCGGCAACGCCCAGTTGATGCACGACCTTCATCAGATGCGCCTCGGAAATATCGTAGCTCTCCGCGATCCCGGCGATGGTCGACAGCCCATCTGGCTTCAGCGCGAGATACATCAGCACCCGCAGCGCGTAGTCCGAATAGGTGGTTAGGCGCATGCATATCTCCCATGAGGCGGTCGCGGATAAAGATATATTTCTAATATTGCTTTTAGGCAACCGCCGATGTATATCGAACCCGTCCTTTGAAAGGAGGGCGCCATGAGCAAGACCGCCACGATCGGCGACACCGTCGCAAAATCCTTTCTCCTGCCGGGAACCATCGCCTGCAACGCCCTCGGCCTGCGCGGCGAGACCTCGGGTGACTACACCCACCTCGTTCGCATGCTGATCAATTCGCTGGTCTGGACCGTGGCCGGCGTCATCGTTGTCGCGATCGTCACATAATGCTTGTCGCCGAGCGAATGGACGATGTGTCCGAGGAAGGGATCGTCCGGCTGGTCGATGCCTTCTATACGAAGGTGCGCGCCGATGCCGACCTCGGACCGATCTTCGAGCGCGCCATCAAGGACAACTGGCCCCATCATCTGGAGAAGATGTACGCGTTCTGGTCATCGGTGATGCTGACCAGTGGGCGCTACAAGGGCAATCCGATGATGAAGCACATGGTGTTGCCCGGCATGAAGCCGGAGCTGTTCACGCGCTGGCTTGCCTTGTTCGAGGATACCTGCCGCGAACTCTGCGACGACACCATCCGCGCCGCTTTCATGGAGCGGGCCCATCGTATCGCAGAGAGCCTGCAACTTGGCCTGTTCTATCGGCCGGACCGGCCGTGGCCGCCGCAGGGCTGACCTCGGCGCCTCCCGGGTACCGGAACCAAGCAGGATGGCAGGCGTTGACCGGCCTCAACGGAGGTCGTCATGCGAACGTTTCTCGGAATGATTTTGGGCGCGCTGCTGATGATCTGCGGCGTGTACATCCACGATTCCCTGCAGACATCGACGGTTGCCAGCGGCCAGACCGCGCAGAGCAACCAGACCCTCGTCAACTGGGACGTCGCCGCGCTGGAGTGGCAAGCGCTCAAGCAACGCACCCATGAGGACTGGATACGGATTTCGTCGCGATAAATCGTAGCCGGCAGGCGGCTATTTCTTCCGCGCGGCGGCCGCCTTGCGCGCGTCGCCGATCGCCTGTTCGAACTGCGCCATGGTGAGCGCGCCGGGTACGCGGAATTTTCCGATGATGAAGGCGGGCGTGCCGTTGAATCCGAATGCGGTGGCCTGCGCGTTGTTGCGCTTCAGGATGGCGTTGATCTCGGACTCGTGGGTGCCGGCATCCTTGACTGCGCGATCGACGTCGATCTTCGCATTGGCCAGCAGTTCGCGAATCCGCGATTCCGTGAGCCGCGAACTGGTGCTCATCATCGCCTCGTG
>JBQCIZ010000168.1:0-11187 GCA_051953235.1 Nitrobacter sp.
GGCCGGCCAGCAATACGTCACCTCGCCGGAATATTGGCGGCGCATCTCGCACATCATTTCGGATCAGATCTATGAGCGCCTGACCGGCGAGAAGGGTTATTTCGACAGCCGCGTCGTGTTCGTCGACGAGACCGGCGCCAAGGAGCGCCGCGTCAAGCGGCTCGCCATCATGGACCAGGACGGCGCCAATGTGCACTATTTGACCAAAGGCACCGATCTGGTGCTGACGCCGCGCTTTTCGCCATCGACCCAGGAACTCACCTATATGGAGTTTGGACAGGGCGAGCCGCGCGTCTATCTGTTCAACGTGGAGACCGGCCAGCGCGAAATCGTCGGCAACTTTCCCGGCATGTCATTCTCGCCACGGTTCTCGCCTGACGGTCAGCGCATCATCATGAGCCTGCAGCAGGGCGGAAACTCGAACCTGTTTGTTATGGATTTGCGCTCGAAATCGATGACGCGCCTCACCGACACCCCAGCGATCGATACCTCACCGTCTTATTCGCCCGATGGCGGGCGGATCTGTTTCGAATCCGACCGCGGCGGCAAGCCGCAGATCTATGTCATGGCGGCAACGGGCGGTGCGGCGCAGCGAATCTCGTTCGGCGACGGTACCTATTCCACGCCGGTGTGGTCGCCGCGCGGCGACTACATCGCCTTCACCAAACAGGGGGGGGGCCAGTTTGCGATCGGCATTATCAAGCCGGATGGTTCGGGCGAACGTATCCTGACGGCGGGATTCCACAACGAAGGTCCGACATTCGCGCCGAACGGCCGCGTGCTGATGTTCTTCCGTGATCCCGGCGGCAACAGCGGGCCGTCGCTCTATACGATCGACGTCTCCGGCCGTAATGAGCTGAAGGTTCCGACCCCCGGTTTTGCGTCCGACCCGGCGTGGTCACCCTTGCTCTCATGACCGGATCGCGGCACGGTTGTGTGTCGTCAGATTGCAACCGGCAAGGCTTGCCTAGCTTGCTGATTTAAGAGGCGAATTTGGCGATTTAGGTGGCGGGTTCAACGTCTCGCTAACGATGTTCGCTCAGAAAGGCTTCATCAGCATCAGGTAATACGGTGCGTCCGAAAAAGGATGCGCGCGCACCCAATGCAGTTGGTCAATCACCATCGCCCCACGGGTCAGACGATGTCGCCTGCGATCTACGCAGCGCTCGTGGGGTCGTTGTTCCAGAATCCGGCGCCAATGTTCGCCGGCGCAGCCTGCGCCGCGATCGCGGCCGTCATGACGGCGCTGAAGACCGGAAACGAGCTGCTGTGGCCCTGCGCCGCGCTGCTGATCCTGACCGGTGCGATCCGCAGCTTCGACATGGCGAAATACAAAAATCGCCACACGGAGCTGACCGCGGGCGAAGCTTCGCGCTGGGAGGTCCGCTACCAGATCGGAGCGATGCTTTACGCCATGGCGCTGGGTGCCTGGTGCGCGATCGCGCTTCTGATGAGCGACGATGCCGTCGCGCACATGATCTGCATTTCGGTGACGACCGGATATGTCGCCGCCGGAGCGGGCCGTACCTACGGTCGCCCCTGGATTTTCCATCTGCAGATTCTGCTGACCTGCGGGCCGATGGCCGCAGCGATGGCGCTGCATGGCGATCCCTACTACCTGGGGATGGCGCTTCTGACCGTGCTGTATTTCCTCGGTCTGAAAATGATCACCACGAGCTTGCAGCAGATCTTCGTCCGTGCCCTGATCGCGCGCGAGCGTGAAGCGGCGCTCGCCGGCCAGTTCGATACCGCGCTGAACAACATGCCGCACGGTCTGTGCATGTTCGGCGCCGATGGCCGTCTGGCCGTGATGAACTATCGCTTCAGCGCGATGATGCATCTCGCCACCGATTTCGTTCGCCGCAACGTCAATGCCGCCGATATCGTGGCGGCCTGCGTGTCCGCGGGAACGATGTCGCAGGAGAACGGCAAGACGATCATCTCTGAAATCGAGAGTTCGCAAGCCGGCGCGATCGTAACCGCCGATCCCAACAGGGAACATGGACGGGCACTGTCGTGGACATTCCAGCCGATGGTCGGCGGCGGCACCGTGGTGCTGGTCGAGGACATCACCGAGCGGCGCAAGGCCGAAGCCAGGATCAGCCATCTTGCCCGCTTCGACTCGCTGACCGCGCTCCCGAATCGGCTCAGCTTCCGCGACGAGATCGAGCGACTGTTGGCGATTTCGAACAGCGCGTCGCGGCTCTCGGCGCTGCTGTTCATCGATCTCGATCAGTTCAAGCAGGTCAACGACACGCTGGGCCATCCGTGCGGCGACCGCTTGCTGTGCATCGTGGCCGACCGTCTCCGTGGCATGCTGCGGCCGGACGATTTCGTTGCACGGTTCGGCGGCGACGAATTCGTCGTATTCCAGCAGAACATCCAGTCGCCCGAGGAAGCGGCCGCTTTGTCCCGCCGTATCGTCGAGCGGCTGAGCGAACGCTACGAAATCGATCGTCATCTGGTCGAGATCGGCGCCAGCGTCGGCATCGCCCTGACGTCGCCGGGCATCACTGCCGACAATCTTCTCAAGAATGCCGACATGGCGCTTTATCGCGCCAAGGCCGACGGCCGCGGCACGTTCTGCTTCTTCCGCGACGAAATGGCGGAAACCGTCGAAGCCCGCCGCGTCCTTGAACTCGACCTCCGCAAGGCCATGGCGAATGAGGAGTTCGAGCTGTTCTATCAGCCGCTGGTCAATCTGAAGTCCGGCCGGATCACCACATGCGAAGCGTTGTTGCGCTGGAACCATCCTTTGCGCGGAACGGTATCGCCGATCGACATCATTCCGGTGGCGGAGGACATGGGCCTCATCGTCGATCTCGGCCGCTGGATTTTGCGCAAGGCCTGCATGGAGTGCATGAAGTGGCCGGAGGCCGTCAGTGTCGCCGTCAATTTCTCGTCGCAGCAATTCCATCAGCGCGACGTCCTGAGCGAAGTCCGCTATGCGCTCGAGGTCTCCGGGCTTCCGGCGCGCCGCCTTGAAATCGAGATCACGGAATCGTCGCTGCTGCGCAATACGCAATGGACGCACGACGCGCTGACACAGCTACATGCGGCAGGCGTGCGGATTTCGCTCGACGATTTCGGAACGGGCTATTCGAGCCTCAGCTATCTGCACAATTTCCCGCTTCAGAAGGTCAAGATCGATCGCTCGTTCCTCGAGGGCATCGATACCGACCGGCCGCTGACGCTGTTGCGCGGCGTGGCGCGGCTGTCCGCCGATCTCGGCATGTCCGTTGTCGTCGAGGGTATCGAAACCAACGAACAGCTCGAACTGATCAGCGCCGATGGAACCGTCACGGAGGCGCAGGGCTATCTGTTCAGCCGCCCGGTATCCTCCGCGCGCATTCGGCAGCTTCTCGATGCCTCGCATGGCCGTCATCTCCATGATGACAATGTGAAAATCCTGCCGTCGCGCTCGATTGCCTGAAAATTTTCTTCCGGCATTTTGCCGTCGCTGCGAATTAATTTCTCCAAGCTGCAGTCCGAATATGACGCGCAGGAGGCTGGCGTCCGGACCGTTGCATTGGGCGCCCCGGGTTAACCCTAATATTTCGATACCTTTGCAGTTGCGTTAGCAAAGCGTTAACTTTCGTTAGCGGGCTCGGGACGGCTTTGCGTGGAGACTTCCGATGAGTGCGGTTCAGCAGACCATTATCAAGCCGGTTGAACGTGGAATCGAATTGCTGGACCGGGTCGATTATCGGCTCGCTGAAACTCAGGAAGACAAGGATACCATCTATCGGCTCCGCTATCGCGCATACCTGAACGAGGGGGCGATCGAACCGAACCGCGATCAGAAGATCACCGACAAGTTCGACGACATGCCGAACTCGTGGATTTTCGGGGTCTATCTCGACGGCCGGCTCGCGAGTTCGATCAGGCTCAGCATTTCCTCGCCTGAATACTCGATGTGTCCGTCGGTGGACGTGTTCGGCGACTATCTCCAGCAGGAGGTCGACCAGGGTAAGGTGATGGTCGATCCCACGCGGTTTGTGGCCGATCCGGATTTCGCCGGCCAATTTCCAGAATTGCCGTACATCACACTGCGTCTGTGCTTCGTGGCGTGCAGCTATTTCAACGCCGACCTCGGCCTCGCGACCGTACGTGCCGAGCACCGCTCGTTCTATAAGCGGCTGTTCAATCACCAGCCGCTGAGCCCGCCGCGGATCTATCCCGGACTGACCAAGGCAATCTGCCTGATGGCGGTGGACTTCCCGGCTTCGCGCGAGAAGGTCTTTGCCCGCTATCCCTATCTGCGCTCGAGCTATTTCGAGCGGAGGATGCTGTTCGAGCGCAAGAATCCTTCGCTCGCGCCGGTCTTGGGTGGAGCCCAGTTCCCATTCGAACGGGCCTCAATCGTCCCCCGATCCTGATTCCGTCCGATCTCCGAAACCCTGATGCCCCCGGTCCCCCGGATCGGTTGCGGGGGATTGTGCCGATTTTCCGGGCGGAAACGGTTTCGGATGTCGCGGAATTCCGCTATGGGGGCTTTATTCCGGCATTCACCATCGCGCCACATTTGTAACCCATTAACCATCGCGGGCGCTTTTCCGGAATCGATGGCATTTGATGCAGGGTGGCAACACCTCGTCAAGGTTGACGGAACGTTCGCTTAACTATCGCCCTGTAGACCGGATGACAGTGGAAAAACGTGAGCGTGGAGGCTCCGGAATGTTACATCAGAAGCGATTCCTCCAGGGATTGAAGCTGGCTGCAGTTCTCGCCGTGGCGCTGTCGATGGGCGCCTGCGCGAACAAGAATCCCCTGGGCGGGGATGCGATGGCCAACGCTGCGACGCCTGGCAGTCAGCAGGATTTCGTGGTCAACGTTGGCGACCGCGTTTTCTTCGAGAGCGACCAGACCGACCTGACGCCGCAGGCGATCACGACCCTGGAGAAGCAGGCGCGCTGGCTGCAGACCTACAACCGCTATTCCTTCACCATCGAAGGTCATGCCGACGAACGTGGCACCCGCGAATATAACATCGCCCTGGGCGCCCGCCGTGCACAGACGGTTCGCTCCTTCCTGGTCTCGCGCGGTATCGACGCGAACCGCATGCGGACGATTTCCTACGGCAAGGAACGCCCGGTCGCGGTCTGCAACGACATCTCCTGCTGGTCGCAGAACCGCCGGGCCGTCACGGTGCTGAACGCCAGTTCCTAAGGCTTTTTTGTTTCTTTACCCGATGTCAGCCGGCGCCCTGGGGCGCCGGTTTTGTTTTAAGCGGATCCTCGAACGGAGAGGGAGACTGACGGAGAAGATCGTCGTAAAGTGATTTTCGCTGTCGAACCAAGTCACATTTTCGGCGCACTCCGGTTCTCAATGAGTGCGCCCTCGATGTGACGGCAATTTCAATCGTCAGGTCAAAATGCCATCCAGAGCCCCGATGTTTGCGCGCGTAGCGGTTGTCGCCGCGACGCTTGTTCTGTCGCCCCATGCCTTCGCGCAATCCGATCCCGACGATCCCGAAATGCGCATCCAGCAACTGGAGGAACGGCTGCGAACGCTGACCGGACAAAATGAGGAGCTGCAGCATCGCAATCAAATTCTGCAGCAGCAGCTGCAGAATCTGCAGCCGGGCGGCACGCCAACCGCCGGGGGCGCTCCTCCGAACGTCGCGGCCGCTCCGCCGGTGCAACTGAATCCGGGGTACCGCCAACCGGCCTACGATTCGCGTATGGGCGGCCAGCCCGCCGGACGAGAACAAGCCGTCGTGACGCCAGAGGGCCGCCATGGCGATGCTTTTGATCCGAACCAGAATCCCAACGCACCTGGCGCGCCGCGCGCGCTGGGCGGGGGGCAGATGCCGATGGAGCAGGTGGGTGCACCCGGCGGCCGCGAAGCCGGCGCGCCGCTCGATCTCGCCAACACCAATCCCCGCCGTCAGGGCGACTACGTTCAACCGAACTCTCCACCGCCGAACGCCGGCGGTCTGACGACACTGCCGCCGTCCGCCACCCCGCGCGACGAGTTCGACCTTGGCATCGGATACATGCAGCGTAAGGACTACGCGCTCGCCGAGGAAACCATGCGCAACTTTACGCGGAAATATCCCTCCGATGCGCTGACCGGAGATGCGCAATACTGGCTCGGCGAGAGCCTGTTTCAGCGTCAGAAATATCGCGAGGCCGCCGAGTCTTTCCTCGGCGTAACCACGAAATACGATACCTCGGCGAAGGCGCCCGATGCCTTGCTGCGGCTGGGGCAGTCGCTGGCCGCGCTGAAGGAAAAGGAAGCCGCCTGTGCGGCGCTCGGTGAAGTCACCCGCAAATATCCGCGAGCGTCCGCGGGCGTGAAGCAGGCCGTAGACCGTGAGCAAAAGCGGACGAAGTGCTAGTGTGGTGGTTCAGAAGCTTGCTACGGAAGCGCCGGATAGCGAGGCGAACTTCGGATTCGGGACACTAGAGAACGAGCACGGGATCGCGTAACCTCGGCACGGCTTCGGTCAAAGGAGCTTGCCCGATGAATTCGCCTGCGCCCCGGTTTTGCGCTGCCGCCACATTGTTCGTGGTGAGCGACGTTCCGAAGGCGATTGTCCACTATCGCGACGTCCTGGGTTTCAAGGTCGGATTCACCTACGGCGATCCGGTCTTCTACGGAGGCGTCGAGCGGGATCACGTCACCATCCACTTTCAGGCCGCGCACAAGACCCAGCGCAGGCCCGGGCAAAGCGCCGTCAATGTCTTCGTGACCGAGGTCGATGCACTTTACGATGAGCTGAAGTCGCGCGGCGCGATGATACTGCAGCCGCCGGGTGATCGCCCCTACGGCATGCGCGATTTCGACGTTGATGATCCCGATGGCAATCGCCTGACGTTTGGGATGGGTATCGGTGGTTCGGACTAGGGGCATCATCGGTGGTTCGAACGCAATGGCCGCGCGATCGATGAACCCGCGGAAATCGTCCTCCGTCGCGCCGATTTCGGCACAGGAAGGGCGACAACTGTTCGCGGACTGGAAGTCGGCCCGCGGGTTGATTCTCGCCGTGTCCGGCGGTCCGGATTCCGTCGCCTTGATGTGGCTGGTGGCGCGTTGGCGTCACGGTTTGAAACGCGGTCCTGATCTGGTCGCTGTCACCGTCGATCACGGGTTGCGGGGCGAGGCGGCACGCGAAGCGCGGGATGTGAAGCGGCTCGCAAAGGATCTCGGCATAGCCCATCGCACCTTGCGCTGGACCGGCGAGAAGCCGTCAACGGGTTTGCCCACGGCTGCGCGCGAGGCGCGATACGCGCTGCTGTTCAAAGCGGCACACTCCCATGGCGCAAGCCACGTTCTGACGGCGCATACCCTGGACGACCAGGCCGAGACGGTGCTGATGCGCCTGTCGCGGGGAAGCGGCATCGCGGGACTGTCCGCCATGGCGCGGTCGTCGCCGCGTGGGGACATGATTCTGGCGCGGCCGCTCCTTCATCTGCCGAAATCGCGGCTGATGGCGACGCTTAAGAGAGCCGGGATTGGCTATGCCGACGACCCGACCAATCGCGATACCGGCTTCACACGCCCGCGCCTGCGCGCGCTGATGCCGGCACTGGCAGACGAAGGTTGCGACGCCCGCAATCTGGCGCGGCTGGCGTCGCGGCTGGCGCGCGCGAACGCGGCGCTGGAACTTCTGGCCGACGGCGCCGAGCGCTATCTGACGTTACGCCATCGGAGTGCCGGAGCCCGCGGTTTTGATGCAAGGGCATTCGGAGCACTGTCCGAAGAGATCAGGGTTCGGCTGCTGCTGCGGGCAATCGATCGCGTCGGCCATGAGGGGCCGGCCGAGCTGGGCAAGGTCGAGGTCTTGCTTGGGGCGCTCGACCGGGCTGCCGCCGATGGCGGCGATTCCGGACGCCGTATTTTGCTGAAAAGGACGCTGGCCGGGGCACTGGTGACGCTAACCCCCGACTGGATCAGCATTGAGCCGGCTCCGTCCCGGCGGCGGCCCGGCTGACGCCTGTCCGGGCGCGCCAGAACCTTAACCACCGTGCAAAAACCCCGGTAACATCGCCATTATTTGAGCCGGAATAGGGTTATGATGCGCTAAATAGTCCCGTGTAGTTCCCTTGGCAGCGACAGCCGCCGCACCTAAATTGTCTACTTGTCGGCACCCTCGCATTCCCTTGAGTTGGTGCAAGGACATATGGCTGCGATCCGCGCGGCCTCGAAGGAAGATCGATGAACGCCAATCTGCGCAATTTCGCCCTCTGGGTCATTATCGTCTTGCTGCTGTTGGCGCTGTTCACGCTGTTCCAGAATCCCGGTCAACGCGCGTCGTCGCAGGACATCTCGTTCTCGCAACTCCTGACCGAGGTCGATCAGAACCACGTCCGTGATGTGGTGATCCAGGGGCCGGAAATTCACGGCACCTTCACCAACGGTTCCAGCTTCCAGACCTACGCACCGAGCGATCCGGGGCTGGTGAAGAAACTTTATGACGCCAAGGTGCAGATCACTGCGAAGCCGCCAGGCGATAACGTGCCGTGGTTCGTTTCGCTGCTCGTCTCGTGGCTGCCGTTCATCGCGCTGATCGGCGTGTGGATATTCCTGTCGCGCCAGATGCAGGGCGGCGCCGGCAAGGCGATGGGCTTTGGCAAGTCGCGCGCCAAGATGCTCACGGAGGCCCATGGCCGCGTGACATTCGAGGACGTCGCGGGCGTCGACGAGGCCAAGCAGGATCTGCAGGAGATCGTCGAATTCCTGCGCGATCCCGGAAAATTCCAGCGGCTCGGCGGACGGATTCCGCGCGGCGTGCTGCTGGTCGGCCCTCCCGGCACGGGTAAGACGCTGATCGCGCGCGCGGTGGCGGGCGAAGCCAATGTGCCGTTCTTCACCATTTCCGGTTCTGACTTCGTCGAGATGTTCGTCGGCGTCGGCGCGAGCCGTGTCCGCGACATGTTCGAGCAGGCCAAGAAGAATGCGCCGTGCATCATCTTCATCGACGAAATCGATGCGGTCGGCCGTCATCGCGGCGCCGGTCTCGGTGGCGGCAATGACGAACGCGAGCAGACGCTGAACCAGTTGCTGGTCGAGATGGATGGCTTCGAAGCGAACGAGGGTGTGATCCTCATCGCCGCGACCAACCGCCCCGACGTGCTCGATCCCGCGCTGCTGCGTCCGGGCCGCTTCGACCGTCAGGTCGTGGTGCCGAATCCGGATGTCGTCGGCCGCGAGCAGATACTCAAGGTTCACGTCCGCAAGGTGCCGCTGGCGCCGGATATCAACCTCAAGACCATCGCGCGCGGCACGCCGGGTTTCTCCGGTGCCGACCTGATGAACCTCGTCAACGAAGCAGCGCTCACTGCGGCACGGCGCAACAAGCGCATGGTGACGCAGGCCGAGTTCGAGGAAGCCAAGGACAAGGTGATGATGGGCGCCGAGCGCAAGTCGCTCGTCATGACCGAGGAAGAAAAGCTGCTGACGGCCTATCACGAGGGCGGCCACGCCATCGTCGGTTTGAACGTCGTCGCGACCGATCCTATCCACAAGGCGACCATCATTCCGCGCGGCCGTGCGCTCGGCATGGTGATGCAGTTGCCTGAGCGCGACAAGCTGTCGATGTCGCTGGAGCAGATGACGTCGCGCCTCGCCATCATGATGGGCGGCCGCGTTGCCGAGGAGATGATCTTCGGCCGCGAGAAGGTGACCTCCGGCGCCGCGTCGGACATCGATCAGGCGACGCGTCTGGCGCGCATGATGGTGACGCGCTGGGGCCTGTCGGAAGAACTCGGTACCGTGTCCTATGGCGAGAACAATGACGAGGTGTTCCTCGGCATGCAGGTCAATCGCCAGCAGAACGTGTCGGAAGCTACCGCGCAGAAGATCGACAATGAGGTCCGCCGTCTGGTCGAGACCGGCTACAAGGATGCCACCCGCATCCTCACGGAGAAGCGCGCCGATCTCGAGACGCTCGCCAAGGGCCTGCTGGAGTTCGAAACGCTGACCGGTGAGGAGATCACCGACCTGCTCAACGGCAAGCGGCCCAATCGCGAATCGGTGCTGGAGCCGTCGGGCCCGCGCACCTCGGCGGTGCCGCCGGCCGGCAAGCCGCGTCCGCGACCCGACGCTGATCCGGGCCTCGAGCCGCAACCGCAGGCGTAAGTCTTCAGCGTCAGCGGTTTCATCAGACAGGATTTGCAAAAGCCCCGGCTTCTCGCCGGGGCTTTTTTGCGGGCACACCACTCTGGTGCGTGAATGGGAACCTGAAGCAAGCCCGGAGAGTTAGACAGGATCAACCCCGGCTTCATCCCATTCCTGGAGGCTTTATGGACGGTACCTCACGGCTTGCGGTATCCCGCGCCGGGGAAGTTCACGCGGGTTGAGCCGACCGTGCTTTTCACGACAGGACAAGGCGGAAACAGCAGGCAGGCAGCTTGCGTGGAACCGTCAAAACGTGGTGTAAGGCGCGCACCTTCCCCTCATGCGGAATGTTTTCAAGCCATGGCCAAAGCCGCCTCGAAATCCAAGAAAGTCGTAGCGAAATCAAAGCCATCTGCATCGTCGCGCACGAAAGCGGCATTCGCTGGCAGCGCACGCAAGGCGCTCGCCAAGCATCCGGCAAAGCCGGCGGCGAAAGTCTCAGCTAACGCGGCGAAAAAGACGAAAACAACGGCAAAGCAGGCCGCATTGCCGGTGAAGTCCGGCAAGTGGGTTTATACCTTTGGCGACGGCAAGGCTGAGGGCAAGGCCGGCTTGAAAGAGTTGCTCGGCGGCAAGGGCGCGAACCTCGCGGAGATGGCGAATCTCGGTTTGCCCGTGCCTCCCGGCTTCACGATCCCGACGTCGGTGTGCACCTACTTCTATGCGCACGACAAATCCTATCCGAAGGAATTGAAGCCGCAGGTCGAGAAGGCACTGGAGCACGTCGCGAAGATCACCGGCAAGGTGTTCGGAGACGCGAAGAATCCGCTGCTGGTCTCGGTACGATCCGGCGCACGCGCGTCGATGCCGGGCATGATGGACACGGTGCTCAACCTCGGTCTCAACGACAAGACGGTTGAAGCACTCGCTGCGCTTTCGGGTGATCGCCGTTTTGCCTATGACAGCTATCGCCGTTTCATCACCATGTATTCCGATGTCGTACTCGGTTTCGAGCATCATCATTTCGAGGAAATCCTCGAGAGCGAAAAGGCGCGGCGCGGCCACGAGCTCGACACCGAACTTTCCGCCGCCGAGTGGAAGCATGTCATCGCCCTTTACAAG
>JBQCIZ010000169.1:0-6268 GCA_051953235.1 Nitrobacter sp.
CGGCACCGCCGAGGGTCTGCTCGATCCCGAAACCAATCTCACCTATGCGGTCAAATATCTCGCGGGCGCCTATCGCGCCGCTCACGGCAACCACAACCGCGCCGTCGCCTACTATGCCGGCGGCTATTATTATGTGGCAAAACGGCAGCGGATGCAGCGTGCGCGGCATGAGGCGATGAGCGCCAATGCGGAAGCGGGCGAACCGCTGTCGATCGCGCCGCGCTGAGACTAACCTAATCCAATGTAGATCTGATCTTCGGCGCGGCGCTCGTCACGCGCATGTGCACGACCACCTCGTCGTCGCTGTAGACTCGACGCCAGCCATCGAGGCGATCCAGCAGATGCACGGCGGGCGACGAGGGTCCGAGCAGGGTCGCGTCGATGCGCCAGGTCTCGAGCAGCGCGAGAAACTGACTGACATCCTGAAGCTGAAGCGCGCGGTTGTAGGCGAGTATGAACTGCTCGCCGTAGAGCTCCGCGCGGCTGTCGATGAAGACGGGGACATCCGCTGCGATCAGCGATCCGCCGTAGAAGTAATCGTTGAGCACGCGCCGCGCGCCATGGTCCCTCAGCGCCTGAACAGCCCCCGATACCGACTTCCCTGCAAGAGGAACGTAGGTATGGCTGGTTGCGAAAGCGGCCGTGAACCCGCCGAGCAGCAGTGCAGCCGCAGCCAGCCGGAGCGGCGACAGGAGCGTTGGCGCGACCGCCGTGGTTCTCAACACCGCGAACTGCGCAACCAGGGGCTCCACCACCACGAGCGGCAGCAGGAATGCAAAGATCTCGCTGTTCCGATTGTGCGCCAGCGCCATCTGGACCAGGCCGAGCACCAGCAGCACGCGCGGCAATTTCAGTGAGACGCCGCCATGGAGCGCCAGCCCGAGCAAAACCAGCAGGCAAACTTCCAGCGCATTGACGTGCGAGAAATCCGCCGGACGCCACTCGACGATCAGCGACAGCACTTCGCCGAGCGAGAGGATATTTCGCGCCGCCAGCAGCGAGCCCCAGCCGTAGGGCGTGATGCAACTCGCACCGACTGCGGCGAGCGCGAAGACAATCCAACGCACCGCCACCTGCGTCCGCTGCGCGGCTTCCGCGTTCCACAACGCATCCAGCGCGAAGGCCCCGACCAGCGCCAGTCCGAACACGAAGCCGCCATGAAGGTTGGCCCACAGGATCATCAGCGGCAGCAGCGAGAACGGTGGCGCCTTGCCGCGGCCGCTAGCCGATACGAGCCCGCTGACCCATGCGATCATCACCGGCAGCGCCAGCACATGCGGGCGCGCCAGAAGATGCGACATCGACAGCACGAGCACAGCGCCCACCACGACGCTCACCTGCAGCGGCGGCTGGAACCGGCAGAGGATGCGCGTGAACAACGCGAAGCCCGCGGCCGCCGCGAGCGCCGACAGAATGACGGCGCCGGCCCAGCCGCCGAGAGCGAACGCTTCCGCAAACAGCACCTGCGCGAGCCACGACGACGACATCCACGGCGCGCCTGCGCGGGTGAACGAATAGATATCGGTGAAGGGCACCGCGTGGTGTGCGACGATCCATTGCCCGATCTTGATCTGCCAGAGCATGTCCGGATCGTTCAGCAGGCTGTCGCCGCGGATCAGCAGCAGCAGATAGATGCCCGCACCGGCGAACAGCCATGCCGGAATGGACGCAACGCTGCTGCGCTGGCCGGCCTGCTCCATGTCCGCAATGCTCATCCGGATGGTCCGATCGACGGAAGTTGCGCCGCAACCAGCGCCGCGCTCGGACTATTCCGGGGAAAAGCATAATTTGGGGTAAAATGGCGGAACTGCATTCACGCAGGGGAGATCGGCCTTTCCCGCGTTGACACCTCGCCCTATCGGCCTAGATTAGGGGCGTTCCGAGGGGTGCTCCGTCAGGGAGCTGAGATACCGCACCGATCGCAATCCAGGCGACAGCGCGGTGACCCTTTGAACCTGATCCGGGTCATGCCGGCGAAGGGACAGGGATGTTTCAGGGTACGCAAGGATTACGCGGGGAGTCCCCCGTTTCGGTGATTGGCGCCGGCGTTGCCGGCGCGTGGCAGGCGCTGCTGTTCGCAAAAGCCGGTCACACCGTCACCCTCCACGAACGCGACGGCGACGCGATGACGCAGGCCACCAGCCACTGGGCCGGCGGCATGCTGGCGCCATGGTGCGAGGCCGAAGTCTCCGAGCCCGTCATCACCCGGCTTGGCCTGCGCTCGCTCGCGCTGTGGCGGGAACATGTTCCCGATACGCCGTTCAACGGTTCGCTGGTGGTAGCGCATCCGCGCGACCGCAGCGATTTCGAGCGCTTCGCGCGCATGACGTCGGGACACCGGCGGATCGACGCCGCTGCCGTCAGCGATCTCGAGCCGTCGCTCGACGGCCGTTTTCGTGATGCGCTATTCTTTCCCGATGAAGGCCATGTCGAGCCGCGCCGCGTGCTGCCGGAACTGCATGCGCGCATTCGCGCGGCCGGCGGCACCATCGCATTCGGCAGTCCGGCCGAGGCCGCCGGCATTGACGGCATCGCCATCGATTGCCGCGGATTGGCGGCGCGCGACGTCTTTCCGGATCTGCGCGGCGTCAAGGGCGAAGAGATCATCGTCGAGACCGACGAGATCGAATTGTCGCGCCCGGTGCGATTGATGCATCCGCGCTGGCCGCTTTACATCATTCCGCGCGGAGACAACCGCTTCATGATCGGCGCCACCTCGATCGAGCGCGAGGACAATGGCGTCAGCGTGCGTTCGGCGCTGGAACTGCTGAGCGCGGCCTATGCGGTGCATCCGGCCTTCGGCGAAGCAAAAATCGTCGAGATCGGCGCCGGGTTGCGCCCGGCGTTTCCCGACAACCTGCCGCGGATCGCGATCGACAAGGATCATATCGCCGTCAACGGACTTTACCGTCATGGCTTCCTGCTGGCCCCGGCGCTGGCGGAACTGACGCTCGGCTATGTCGCGCGCGGCGAGATCGACAACGAGGTGATGCAATGCGGGTGACGTCATGCAGGTGACCGTCAACGGCGAACGGCGGGAGATCGCGGCGCAGACCGTGGACGCGCTGCTGACCGAACTCGACTACGAGGGCACGCATTTTGCAATCGCCGTCAATTTCGACGTGCTTCCGAAGAGCCGCTGGGCGGAGACCGCGCTGAACAGCGGCGACGAGATCGAGATCATCACGCCGCGGCAGGGAGGCTAGTTCCATGACCGGCAACACGTCTCATCGTCATCCTGAGGTGCGAGGCATTCTTCATGCCGCGCCTCGAAGGATGGCTGCGCGCTCGGTTGCCCATCCTTCGAGGCTCGCCGAAGACGGCGAGCACCTCAGGATGACGACCGTTGGTGGAGCACTCCGTCCATGCTGAAATTCTACGATCGCGAATTTTCGTCCCGCCTGCTGATCGGCACGGCGCTCTATCCGTCGCCCAGGAGCATGCAGGACGCGATCCGCGCCGCCGGCAGCCAGATCGTCACGGTGTCGCTGCGGCGGGAGACCGCCGGCGGCAAGACCGGCGACGCGTTCTGGTCGCTGATCCGCGAACTCGATGTCACCGTGCTGCCCAACACCGCCGGCTGCAGGAGCGTGCGCGAGGCGGTCACCACCGCAAAGCTCGCGCGCGAACTGTTCGGCACATCGTGGATCAAGCTCGAGGTGATCGCCGACAACGACACGCTGCAGCCCGACGTGGTCGGCCTGGTGGAAGCCGCCGCGATCCTCATCAAGGACGGCTTTGAGGTATTCCCCTATTGCACCGAGGATCTGAGCGTCGCCATGCGCCTCGTCGATGCCGGCTGCAAGGTGGTGATGCCATGGGCCGCGCCGATAGGCAGCGCGAAAGGGATCACAAACCGCGACGCCTTGAAGCTGCTGCGCGAGCGGCTGCCCGACATTACGCTAGTCGTCGATGCCGGGATCGGCGCGCCCTCTCATGCCGCGCAGGCGCTCGAGCTCGGCTATGACGCCGTGCTGCTCAACACCGCCATCGCCAAGGCCGCCGACCCCGTCGCTATGGCGGGCGCCTTCAAACTCGCGGTCGAGGCCGGCCGCACCGCCCATGAGGCCGGCCTGATGGACGCGCGCGACTTCGCCTCCCCCTCAACCCCTGTCGTCGGGACACCGTTCTGGCATGCCGTATCCTGATCGCTTCTATCCTGTCGTCGATACGCTGGATTGGGTCCGTCGCCTGACCAAACTCGGCGTCGGCACCGTGCAGTTGCGCGCCAAGGATCTCAACGACGGCGAAGCGCTGCAACTCGTCAGCGACGCACTGGAGATCGTCAAGAGCACGCGGACGCAGCTCGTCGTCAACGACTACTGGCGCGCGGCGATCGTGGCGGGCGCCGAGTATCTGCATCTCGGCCAGGAAGATCTGGCCGATGCGGACCTGCACGAAATCCGTAAAGCCGGCCTCAAACTCGGCATCTCGACCCACGACGACGACGAACTGGAGACCGCGCTGAAGGCCGAGCCCGACTACGTCGCGCTGGGTCCGATCTTTTTCACCACCCTGAAGGCGATGCGCTTCAAGCCGCAGGGCGTTCCGAAAATCGCCGCGTGGAAAAAGCGCATCGGCAACATTCCTCTGGTCGCGATCGGCGGCATCAAGCTCGAACACGCAGAAGAGATTTTCGCCGCCGGTGCCGACTCCATCGCCGTCGTCAGCGACGTGACGCAGAACGCCGATCCCGACGCGCGGGTGAAGGCGTGGCTCGCCGCCACCATGGAGGCCGCATGATGCTGCGCCCCATCAAGTTTGCCGTCACCCTGAGGTGGCCGCTTCTTCAGCGGCCCTCGAAGGGCGACGGCGTGAACCGCGCATCCTTCGAGGCTCGCGCAAGCGCGCTCGCACCTCAGGATGACGCAATCAGCTTTGAGAGATCATAAGGAGGACACGCCATGAACATCCGCTCCAATCCGGACACCACCCTTCCCGCCGTCACCACCGGAGGCCTGCGCGCCTCGCGCAAGATCTACGCGACACCGGACGCCGCGCCCGACCTGCGCGTGCCCCTGCGCGAGATTATCCTGTCGCCGGAGGCGAAGGAGCCCAATCTTCCTGTCTACGACACCTCGGGCCCCTATACCGATCCCGACGTCATCATCGACGTCAACGCCGGGCTCGCCCGCAACCGCAGCCAGTGGGTGAAGGAACGTGGTGGCGTCGAGGAATACGATGGCCGCATCATCAAGCCGGAGGACAACGGCAACGTCGGCGCCAAGCACGCCGCCGCCGCGTTCAAGGCGCATCACAAGCCGCTGCGTGGCCTCGACGGCCACAAGATCACGCAGCTCGAATTCGCACGCGCCGGCATCGTCACCAAGGAGATGATCTACGTCGCCGAGCGCGAGAATCTCGGGCGCAAGCAGATGCTGGAGCGCGCGCAGGGCGCGCTGGCGGACGGCGAAAGTTTTGGCGCCGATGTGCCCGCCTTCATCACGCCGGAGTTCGTGCGCGAGGAGATCGCGCGCGGCCGCGCCATCATTCCGTCGAACATCAACCATGCCGAACTGGAGCCGATGATCATCGGCCGCAACTTCCTGGTGAAGATCAACGCCAACATCGGCAACAGCGCGGTGACATCATCCGTCGAAGAGGAAGTCGACAAGATGGTGTGGGCGATCCGCTGGGGCGCCGACACTGTGATGGACCTCTCGACGGGGCGCAACATCCACACCACCCGCGAATGGATTTTGCGCAACTCGCCGGTGCCGATCGGCACCGTGCCGATCTATCAGGCGCTGGAGAAATGCGACGGCGATCCCGTCAAGCTGACATGGGAGCTCTACAAGGACACGCTGATCGAACAGTGCGAACAGGGCGTCGACTATTTCACGATCCACGCCGGCGTGCGCCTGCCCTACATCCACCTCACCGCCAACCGCGTCACCGGCATCGTCTCGCGCGGCGGCTCGATCATGGCGAAGTGGTGCCTCGCGCATCACAAGGAGAGCTTCCTCTACACCCACTTCGAGGAGATTTGCGACCTCATGCGCAAGTATGACGTCTCCTTCTCGCTGGGCGACGGCCTGCGTCCCGGCTCGATCGCCGACGCCAACGACCGCGCGCAGTTCGCAGAGCTCGAAACGCTCGGCGAACTCACGCAGATTGCCTGGAAGAAGGGCTGCCAGGTGATGATCGAGGGCCCCGGCCACGTGCCGATGCACAAGATCAAGGTCAACATGGACAAGCAACTCAAGGAGTGCGGCGAAGCGCCGTTCTACACCTTGGGCCCGCTGACGACGGACATCGCGCCGGGCTA
>JBQCIZ010000170.1:0-5890 GCA_051953235.1 Nitrobacter sp.
GTCGAACGGCGGCGGGTGGTTCTTGTTCTCGCCGGTGCAGGTGTCGACCAGGATGGTGTGGCGCGGGGTGCGCACCACGAAGGTCTGGTAGGTGATCAGCATCTTGCCCGAGGCGACATCGAACACCTCCGGCTCCATCGACGGCAGGTGATGCCTGAACACCTTGTCGTCGTACATCGGAAAGAAATCCTGCGGCCGGCGCCACGGCCCCTCGCGCTCGATCACCGCATCGATGGTGATGTCGCCGATCCTGATTTGCTTCATGTGCGTTTCCCCGTTTTGGGGCGACCGTATCGGGCGGCGACAATCCGTTCAAGGCGATGTGCGGTCTAGCTGCCCTGCCTCATGGTGGCATGCACCACATAGCGCAGCGGCCCTGACGTCACGGCATCGAACGGCCAGCAGGTGGTGAGCGCCAGTGCATGGCCTTCCGCGCGCGGATCGATGCCTGACGCATCGTAACGCACCACGGCCGTGCCATCGGCGCGGTAGTGAAATGTGCGGCCGTCGTGCCGCGTCACCGTGATGTCGTCGCCGGGCTTCACGTCGCGCAGGAAGCTGAAATGGGTGTCGCGGTGCGCGGCATAGACCGCGACGCCGCGCTCGCCGGCGTTCGGCGTCTGCTCCACATGCCCGGGACCGAAGGCGAGCGCTTGGCCGCTGCTGCCCGCGAGCACGATGGCGCGGGCATGCAGCCGCGTCACCTCGATCCGCGCCACCGGCCACGTATCGGCCCATGACCACGGCTTGACGATCCGGCCGGTCGCGACCGACTCGTCGAACGCGCGCTCGAGCAGCACCTGCGCGAGGAGCGCCTTGGCGTGGATGTAGGCGCCTTGCCCGATCAGCAGGAGGCCGAGGAGGGCGACACTCAATGCAGTAAGGATCCGAACCATGAGAAGAGCCTTATGGCAAGTTGCGCGCGCGGCTCGGGGGGAAAGCCGCGCGCGCGATTGAGGGAGGCCGGGGTTCCTCCCTTCACCCCGCGTCAGCGAACGGCCAGCCGCCGCCGGGGGATCACGAGCATCATGAGCGCGAGCAGCAGCAGCGCCGCGCCGCTGATCAATTTCAGCTCCGCATCGGTCGCGGTCTTCGGCAGCACGATGGGAGAGGCGGGCGCGACCACCGGTGGATGCTTGCGCAGCGCGAGTTGCACACGGCCGTCGCTCGCATCTGCACGCCGCTCGGAGGGCGGAGCCAGCGGCTTCGGCTTTTCGCCGAACACCTTTGCGAAATCCCAGCCCGCGGGCAGGTTGAGCGGCAGGTCCGCGCGCTTCAACGGCTCGCCTTCGGGACGGCTCGGCGTCGTATCGACCGCGACGAGGCTGGTCAGCCGCGTCACCAGATGGTGCTCGAGCGCCAGCGCCAGGATGGTCTTGTCGGCGGCTTCAGGCGCGGCTTTACCGAGCGTCCGCGCGACTTCGGCGTCTGCGATCTTCCGCCGCGCCCACAGTTTTGACAGGCCCTTGCCTTCGGCCGCATGAGCGAGCGGCAGCTTGACCGACCACGGGCGGTCGCCGACCTTGCCCTTGATTTCCATGTCGCCCTTGAGCTGATCGAGCTTCGCCGCCAGCACCAGCGGTTCGCCGCGATAGACGTCCGGCAGGATCGCGGGCGTCAGATCGGCCTTGGCGTCGGAGAACGTCACGCTCAGTCCGGTCACGGCGGGGTTTTCCAGTTTTGCGAACAGGCCGCGCATGTGGTCCTCGACCTGATCCACCGAGCCGATGTGCGTGAAGGTGCCGCGTCCGAGTTCGGCGGCCCGCGTCATCAGAAAGGTGTTCGGCGCCGAGCCGATGCCGACCATGAAGATGCGCGAGCGGCCGCGCATGGCGGAAATCGTGTCGAACAACTGCTGCTCGTTGCCGATCGCGCCGTCGGTCAGGAACACCACTTGCCGGACGTAGCTGTTGTCGCTGACGCCGCCGTCGCGCAGCGCGGCCTGCATCGCCGGCACCATTTCGGTGCCGCCCTGCGCCTCCAGCGCGCCGACGAACGAACGTGCCTGGTCGAGGTGTTCGCTATCTGCAGGCACGCAATCGGGAAACAACAGCGTCATGGTGTTGTCGAAGCGGATCACGTTGAAGCGGTCGTTCGGCTGCAGGCGGCCGAGCGCATAGATGAGGCTTGCCTTGGCCTGTGCGATCGAGGTGCCACCCATCGAGCCGGAATTGTCGATCACGAACACCACCTCGCGCGGACGCGGCTTCTGCTCGGCGTCGCTCAGCGCCGGTGGCGTCACGAAGGCGAGCATGTAATCGGAATCGCCGACGTGTTCGCGGAACAGTCCGACCGAGGGCGTCTTGCCGGGTGCGGCTGTCCAGGTCAGTTCGAAATCGCGATCGGCGGGGACGGGGTCTTCGGCCAGCTTGACGATGCGCGTGCTGGCATCGGGCGCTTCCATGTTGATCGGGTGGAATGCGCTCTTCACCTCGCCGAGCGGAAAGCCCGCCTGCAGGCGCACGGTGATTTGCGTTGGATTGACCGGTGCATGCTTGGTGGGATCGAGCACGGGGCTTGCGATCCTGTCGCGATCCGGCACCGGGTCGGTCGTGGCCGCGCCCCAGCCGCCGCCGTCGCTGCGCAGATCGACGCTCTGCACGACCGGCGCGGGATTGTAGCGCGGGCCGACCACGAGCGGCACGCGCAGCGAGAACGTATCGCCGTACTGGCGCACCGGCTCGTGATATTCGATCTGCACCAGCACGGTTTCGCCCGGACCGATATTCGCCACCGCATTGGTGAAGATGTTCGGCCGCTGCTGTTCGGTGAGCGCGGCCTTGCGGCCTGAGCGCTTCGCCTGCTCATAGATCACGCGCGCCTGCTGGCGTTCCTTGATCTCGCCGACCACGACGCGGTCGCCGACCACCATCTTCAGCGTATCGACCGCACCACCCTCCGGCAGCGGGTAGACATAGGTGGCCTCGACCCAGTCCTTGCTCTCGTTGCGGAAGATTTGCGTGACCCGCGCCCGCGCCGTCGGGCCTGATACGGTGACGTCGACATCGATGCCGAGCCGCGTGGCCTCGATGGTGCCGTCGCCGGTTTTCAGAAGCAGCGAACCGGAGCGCGCTTCGTTGGGCGATGTCACCGTTACCGGGCTTTCGGCCGACCACACCGGCCGCAGGTCCACGAACAGTGCCGCGAAGCCGAGCAGAACGGCACCGCATGCGCCGAACAGCGCAGGCATGATCGCCGCCGCAAGCCGCGCAAGTTTCCGGCCGCAGCTTTCTTCCACACCGTCGATCCGGATGTCATCGTAAAGGCTCATGATCGTCACTCCCGTAAGCCGAATTCGCGATGGCTCCGTTGTGCGAGAGCAGCGGCGGCGCCGCGAGCGTGATGATCGGCAATGTTCGGACGCGCGTCGCCGCGATCCGCCGCGGCGTGTGCGGATCGGTGCGGGTTTGTGCGGATATGTCCGTCTGCTAAAGTGCCTTCAGGAATCGAAGGGATCGACGATGACGACGGCGGACAAGCAGCTTTCCGCGGAGCAGAGCCGCCAGGTGGCGGCGACGATCCGCGAAGAACTCGCGCGCAAGCGCATGTCGCGGCAGCAGCTTGCCGAGCGCGCCAGGCTCAGCGTCTCGACGCTGGAGAAGGCGCTCGGCGGCGGGCGGCCGTTCACGCTCGCCACCATCGTGCGGCTGGAGGAAGCACTCGGCGTGTCCTTGCGCAAGGGCGATGCCGCGGGCGAAGCGCCCGGCAACGGCGACATCGCGCCCGATCATCTCGGCGGCTATTCGCGGCGCTCGGTCATCTGGATGGAAGGCACCTATGTGACGTTGCGGCCGTCGTTCGGTGACCGCGGCGCGATCTATGCCTATCGTACCGAAATCGAGTGGGACGCCGCCGCCTCATGCCTGACGTTTCGCGAAGCCGAGCGGCTCGACGCCAACTACACGCAATACGGCGAGGTGTCCGTGCCGAACCAATCCGGGCACATCTATCTCACCACCAACCGTCACGGCCAGTTGCGCCTGATCACGGTATCGCGGCCGACCATCATCGGGGAGATGTACGGCATCATCACCACGCTGCTGGCGGGGAGGGGATCGCAGCTCACGCCAATCGCGGCTCCGATCGCGCTGCTGCCGATCAGGGGATTCCCCAATGCGACGTTCGGGCGGATCGGCGCCGACGATCCGAACCGCGCGGCCTATCACAGCCACCTCAAGCGCATCACCGACGAACCGTTTGCGATGTTCTTGCCGGGGTAGTCTCACTCCTCCGGGAACAGGTGCGCGTAGGGTTTCGCTTCCTCGATCACCCGCGCGAAGGCCGGCCGCGCCATCAGCCGGTCGAGATAGGCGGCGGCGTGGCGATGGGTGTCGCGGAAAGGCAGCACCTTGTTGGCATAGTAGAGCGACGGCGACGCCGCGCAGTCGGCGATGGTGAAGCTCTCGCCCATGGCCCAGGTTCTTGCAGCGTCTGGTCTTGCGGCCATCTCCGCTTCGATCATGTCGAAGGACGAGCGCAGCCGCGCCTTGGCTTCCTCGACGCCATGCGGGTCCTTTGCACTGGTGGGGCGCAGGCGGTTGCCGACGATGGCTTGGGTCGGCAGATGGACATAGAGATCGTAGAAGCGATCCTTCAGCCGCGTCTGCCACGCGCCGTCGCCGTCGGTCGGCGTGAAGCGGGTCCGTCCGGGATAAAACCGGTCCAGATAATCGATGATGATGCTGGACTCCGGCACGGTCTGATGGCGCGCATCGTCGCGCAGCACCGGAAATTTTCCGACCGGCCACAGCTTCAGCAGCGCACCGCGCTCGTCGGGATCGCCGAGGTTGACGGAGACGGCCTTGAACGGCGTGCCGTTCTCGTAGAGCGCGATCAGCGCCTTCCAGCAGAACGACGACAGCGGATGATAATAGAGCGTCAGCGACATTGGGCGTCCTTCAGGCTTGCGGCACGTAGCGGTTGATGACGATTCCGGTCGACAGCGGCCGGCTGTCGGTCAGCTTCAGCTTGATGCGCTCGGCGGCCGGCTTGAACAGCGGCGTTCCGCTACCCAGCAGCACCGGGCAGATGCCGATGCGGACTTCGTCGATCACGCCGTGGGGCATTAATTCGCCGCACAGCGCCGCACTGCCGAAGATATAGATGTCCTTCGCGGTCTCGCGCTTCAACGCGGCGACGGTGCCGGCGAGATCGGCGCCGAACACGCGGGTGTTCGACCAGCTCGACGATGTCAGCGTGCGCGAGAACACATATTTCGGCAAGCGATTCATGAAGCCGGCAACCTCGGCCTCATCGCTGGTTTCGTTCGACCAGTAGTTCGCCATCAGGTCATGGGTGACGCGGCCGAACATCAGTGCGCCCGCCGCCTTGAGCTGTTCGATCGAGAACTTCTCCAGTTCCTCGCCCCAGACATCCATGTGCCAGGACAGATCGTGCCCCAGTCCTTCCGTGAAGCCGTCCAGCGTCATCAAATTCCACACGATCAGCCGCGCCACGGTGTCCCCTCCATACCGATTGCATTTTGCAACTGGTTGCAGCCTAGGCAAACCGGTGCGATATTGCAAGTGGTTTTGGAGAGCGATCCGCGATGGCGGCGACGACGGAAAGAGGGCGCTCGGCCTGCGCGATCAACCTCACGCTCGAGGTGGTCGGCGACAAATGGAGCCTGCTCATCATCCGCGACATCATCTTCGGCAACCGCCGGCACTACCGCGAACTGCTGACGAAGTCCGACGAGGGCATCTCGTCGAACATCCTCGCCGACCGGCTGAAGACGCTGATGGAGGCCGGCATCCTGACCCGCGAGGACGATCCGACCCACAAGCAGAAGGGCATCTATTCCCTCACCGAGCAGGGCATCGAGCTGCTGCCGGTGCTGGCGCAGATGGCGGCGTGGGGCGTGAAGTATCTGCCGGTCAGCGAAGAGCTC
>JBQCIZ010000171.1:0-6756 GCA_051953235.1 Nitrobacter sp.
TGCCGCTCTTTAACGGAAGGTTTCCTGTTTTGTGACAACCCTGAATTTCACGCGGTTTTGTGCCGCTCCAGCAAACTCATCTGGAGATGATGGATGAAAGTCAGGGTATCGATGTCGATCGCCGCTGCGGTCGCCGCCACAGTTGCATTCGGGGGAGCGGCGACCGCTGCCGCGACCAAGGATGAAGCCATTGCGATGGTGAAAAAGGCCGTGGCTGCCATCAAGTCGGAAGGGCCGGACAAGGCCTATCCCGAAATCAGCACCAAGGGTGGCCCGTTCACCGCCGGGGATCTGTACGTCGTGGTTTATCAGCTCGACGGCAAGGTGCTGGCGCACGGCTCGAACCAGAAGTTCGTCGGCAAGGACATGATCGACGCGCAGGACGTGGACGGCAAGTACTACGTCAAGGAGCGGGTCGAACTCGCAGGCAAGCAGCCTTCGTTCTGGCAGGATTACAAGTTCGTCAATCCGGTCAGCAAAAAGGTCGAGCCGAAGCAGATGTATTGCGAGAAGCTCGACAACACTGCGGTCTGCGCCGGCGTCTACAAGCTCTGACGCGCAACAGCCTGTTCTCTAAAACCTAGGGATACCCATGCTCAACCGAATCAGAAATGCAGGCTTGTCCTGGAAGGTCAACCTGGCGCCCGCGTTTCTGATCCTGGTTCTCATCGGGTTGGGCATCTACGCGTTGCAGACGCTGCGGATCAATCAGGCCAGCGTTGACGCGCTGATGGCCGGCCCGGTCCGGCAGTCGGAATTGGCAGCCGACCTGACAACGGCGGTCTGGTCCGCGCACGCAAAACTTTATCGTCTCGCGGCGACCGCCGCGAACGAAAAGGATGAGAAGAAGATCGAGGCCGTTGCCAAGGATGCGTCCGCTGCGTCCGCCAGGATTACCGAAGCTCTGAAGGCGGTCGAGGACGCGCACGGCTCCGACGTGAATGGCCCGGCCTTTACCAAGCTGAAGACGGCCGTCGCGGGTTATCTCAAGCAATCGAAGAATGCCATCGAGATGGCCGATGGCGATGCCGGCTCCGCCATGATGTTCATCAAGGGTGCGGAACGCAATTTCGGGGATATCGAAAAACTGACAGATGACCTGATCATGCGTAGCGCCGATAGCCGGGATCGCGAGATCGCGCGCGCGGGCATGCGGCTCGATCGGCAGCAATGGATGCTTTCGGCGATTCTGCTCGTTGTGGCATTGGGTGGCATCGTCTGGTCGCTGCTGATCGGGCGTAGTATTTCGCGGCCGGTGGTGGCGCTGTCGAGGGCCATGCGTGAACTCGCGGTCGGAAACTTCGAGGTGCAGTTGCCCGGTCTGAGCCGCAAGGACGAGGTCGGGCAGATGGCCCGCGGCGTCGAGGAATTCAAGCTGCAGGCGGTCGCCAAGGCGGAGCGCGAGACGGCCGAGCGCGAACAGAAAAGCCGTGAGCTGGCTGCGGCGCGCAAGGCTGAACTCCATAATCTCGCCGAGAGTTTTGAAGCAACGGTCGGTAACATCATCGAGACCGTTAGCGTCGCGTCGAGTGAACTGGAAAGCTCGGCCGTGATCCTGACCAAGAGCAGCACGTCCGCGCAGGAACTCAGCAACATCGTGGCGTCTGCGTCGGAAGAAACTTCGGCCAACGTTCAGTCGGTGGCCTCGGCGACCGAGGAAATGTCCGCATCCGTCAACGAGATCGGACGGCGGGTGCTGGATTCGAACACGATTGCCTCAGAGGCCGTCGATCAGGCGCGGAAGACCGACGCCCGCATCACTGAACTTTCGCTGGCCGCAAGCCGCATCGGCGACGTGACCAAGCTCATCACGACGATCGCCGAGCAGACCAATCTGCTGGCCCTCAACGCTACGATCGAGGCTGCGCGGGCAGGCGAAGCCGGCCGTGGCTTCGCCGTGGTGGCGCAGGAGGTCAAGGCGCTCGCCGCCCAGACGGCTAAGGCTACCAGCGAGATCAGCACCCAGATCGCCGAAATGCAGTCGGCGACGCAAGAGTCGGTGCTGGCGATCAAGGAGATCAGCGGCACCATCGGCCGGGTCTCCGAGATTTCCTCGACCATCGCCGCAGCGGTCGAGGAGCAGGGAGCCGCCACCCAGGAGATCGCCCGCAACGTTCAGCAGGCGGCGATCGGCACCACGCAGGTGGCAAGCAACATCTCCGACGTCAGCCGAGGTGCTGCGGATATCGGCTCCGCCTCGTCCCAGGTGCTCTCGTCGGCGCAGCTGTTGTCGAACGAAAACAAGCGCCTGAAGGCGGAAGTCGCGAAATTCCTGTCGACGGTGCGCGCGGCCTGATCGCACTGCCACGCCCATAGCGCGACGGGATGTTGCGCCGTCCTCCGATCGGTCTGACAATGCGCGCGGGCTGAGCCCGGAGCCGCCATGACCTATCGCCATGTCATCGATCGCCACGCCTATGTATTCGACGACCTGCGCGTGTTGCTGGCCAGGGCGACGCCGCTCCGCTCCGGCGATCGTCTTGCCGGTATAGCGGCTGGAAGCGCGGAGGAAATGGTTGCGGCGCGGATGGCACTTGCCGACGTTCCGCTCAAGCAGTTTTTACAAGAAGCTGTTGTCCCCTACGAGAGCGATGAGATCACCCGGCTCATCGTCGATACGCACGATGCCAAGGCATTCGCGCCCGTGGCGTCGTTGACGGTCGGCGCCTTCCGCGACTGGCTGTTGTCCGACGCCGCGACGCGCGACGTGCTGAAAGCGCTCGCGCGAGGACTCACGCCGGAGATGGCCGCCGCCGTCTCAAAGCTGATGCGCAACCAGGATCTGATCCTGGTCGCGAAGAAATGCGGCGTCGTGACCCGGTTTCGCAACACCATCGGTCTTGCCGGTCGCGTGAGCACCCGCCTGCAGCCCAATCATCCCCTGGATGATCGCAGGGGAATCACCGCCTCGATTCTCGACGGATTGCTGCTCGGGGCTGGCGACGCCTGCATCGGAGTCAATCCGGCGAGTGACGAGCCGGCGGTGCTGGGCGATCTGGTGCGACTGCTCGACGATATCATCGCGCGGCTGGCGATCCCGACGCAGAGCTGCGTGCTCACCCACGTCACGACCACGCTTGGCCTGATCGCGGAGGGCTGCCCTGTCGATCTGGTATTTCAGTCGATCGCCGGCACGGAGGCTGCCAATCGCAGCTTTGGCATCGATCTCGCGATCCTGAAAGAAGCCCGTGAAGCAGGGTTGTCGCTGCGGCGAGGCACCATCGGAAATAACGTGATGTATTTCGAGACCGGGCAGGGCTCCGCTCTGTCGGCGAATGCGCATCACGATATCGATCAGCAGACCTGTGAGGCTCGGGCCTATGCGGTGGCGCGCGTTTTCGACCCGCTGCTGGTCAATAGCGTGGTCGGTTTCATCGGTCCGGAGTATCTCTACGACGGCAAGGAAATCATCCGCGCCGGCCTCGAGGACCATTTTTGCGGCAAGCTGCTCGGTCTGCCGCTCGGTGTCGATGTCTGCTACACCAATCATGCCGAAGCCGATCAGGACGATATGGACAATCTGCTGACGCTGCTGGCCGCCGCCGGCGTGACCTTCATCATGGGTGTGCCCGGCGCCGACGACGTGATGCTGAACTATCAGTCAACATCATTTCACGACGCCCTCTATGTCCGCGACCTGTTCGGTCTTGCGCGTGCGCCGGAGTTTGACGACTGGCTGCACCGCTCGGGTCTCGCGGGAGCGGATTTTCGGCTCGCGGGGCAGGGCGGCTTGCTTCCGGATTTTGCCGCGCGGATGATCGAATAAACGGACTGCCGCGATCCGGCGCTGCGTTTTGTCGCAATCCCGTCATGCCGACGGCATGTTGGCGCCTTCGCCACAATGTTGAGGAAATTGTAGCCCAGCTTTTTCCATCGTGCTTTATTTGGCGCACGCAATCCGGAACGATTGTGCGCGCCGGCGGTTTTACAAGTGTTTCCGTTTGGTGTGAGTCCGGCACGATGGAGGTGAGATGAGGGGCGTGGGTCAGTACGGCATTCGGCGCATTCTTTGCGTATTTCCCCGCTACACGTCGTCGTTCGGCACGTTCGAGTATGCCTACCCGCTGACTGCCGGTGTGCAAGCCTTCATGCCGCCGCAGGGGCTTCTTGTCATTGCGGCCTATCTGCCGGCCGACTGGAAGGTCCGCTTCATCGACGAGAATATTCGCGCAGCGACGGACGAGGATTTCGCGTGGGCGGAAGCCGTATTTGTCAGTGGCATGCACATCCAGCGCCAGCAGATGAACGACATCTGCCGCCGCGCCCATGCTTTCGATCTTCCCGTCGCGATCGGCGGTCCGTCGGTCAGTGCCTGTCCGGACTACTATCCTTCCTTCGACTATCTTCATGTCGGCGAACTCGGTGATGCCACCGACGAATTGATTGCGCGGCTGGCGCGCGATCCCTCGCGGCCCCAGCGGCAGGTCGTCCTCACGACCGCCGACCGGCTGGATATGGACAAGTTTCCGATCCCCGCCTACGAGCTCGCCGACATCAGCCATTATTTTCTTGGCAGCATCCAGTACTCCAGCGGCTGCCCGTATCAGTGCGAGTTCTGCGATATTCCCGGCCTCTACGGGCGCAACCCGCGGCTGAAGACGCCGGAACAGATCACGCGCGAACTCGACAAGCTCCTGGAATGCGGGATTTCCGGCTCGGTCTATTTCGTCGACGACAATTTCATCGGCAATCGCAAGGCGGCGCTGGAGCTTTTGCCGCATCTGATCGAATGGCAGAAGAAAACCGGCTATGTGCTGCGTTTTTCCTGTGAAGCCACACTGAATATCGCGAAGCGCCCGGAAATTCTGGAGAAGATGCGTGAGGCCTTCTTTGCCACCATCTTCTGCGGCATCGAGACGCCCGATCCCGATGCGCTGAAGGCGATCCACAAGGATCACAACATGATGGTTCCCATCATGGACGCGATCAAGACGCTGAACGATTTTGGCATGGAGGTGGTGTCCGGCATCATCCTCGGCCTCGACACCGACAAGCCGGAAACCGGAAAGCATCTGCTCGATTTTATCGACCAGTCGCAAATCCCGCTGCTGACCATCAATCTGCTGCAGGCATTGCCGAAAACGCCGCTGTGGGATCGCCTGAAGCGGGAGAATCGCCTGATCGAGGACGAGGATCGCGATTCCAACGTCGACTTCCGGCTGCCTTACGATCACGTCGTGACGACGTGGCGCAACTGCATGGGAAGCGCCTACGAGCCTGAAAAGCTGCTGGCTCGCTTTGAATATCAGATCAGCAAAACCTATCCGAACCGGATCCAGCCGCGCACCCGGCAACAAATCTCATGGCGCTATATCAAGCTCGGACTGACCATGCTGCGCAATATTTTCTGGAAGGTCGGCGTGCGCGGCGACTACAAGCGCATATTTTGGAAATTCGCGCTGCGGCGGCTCATGCGCGGTGAGATCGAGTATCTCATCAGCTCGATCATGGTGGCGCATCACCTCATCATGTTCGCGCGCTCGGCCTCGCGCGGCAAAACCAATGCTTCCTACTACTCCCTGAAATTACAGCAGGCATCCGTTCCCGCCGAATAGGCGAGAGGCAAAACCATGCAGACGCGCCCGCCCGCCCGGCCGATCGACGATTTGCGCCGTTTGACGCCGGCGCGGGTCGGGCTCGGCCGCGCCGGTGCGGGGTTGCCGACGCAGGCGCTGCTGGCCTTCACGCTCGATCATGCGCGGGCACGTGACGCCGTTCATGCGCCGTTCGAGTCGGCTGAACTTCTCGCGGCGATGCAAGCGCTTGGGCTGAATGGTTTCGAGGTCTCAAGCCGTGCGAAACATCGCGCGGACTATCTGCGGCGTCCCGATCTCGGGCGTCACCTCGACGAGTTGTCGCACCGGAAATTGCAGGAGCAGGGCAGCGGCGCATCCGGGGTGGTGATCGTGGTTGGCGACGGCCTTTCGCCAGCCGCAGTCAATACGCATGCAGCGGAGCTGGTTCGCCATCTCGTTGCGAAACTCGCAACGAGTGGACCCGACATCACGACGGTTGTGGTGGCGTCCGGCGCGCGGGTTGCCGTCGGCGATGAGATCGGCGCGCTCCTCGATGCGCGTCTCGTGGTGATGCTGATCGGCGAGCGTCCCGGTCTGTCCGCCCCGCAGAGTCTCGGAGCCTATCTGACGTTCGCGCCAAGGCCGGGGCTGACCGACGCGGATCGCAATTGCGTCTCCAACATCCATACCGCCGGTCTCGGTTATGCGGAAGCGTCGGCCAAAATCGCGTGGCTGATCCGGGAAGCATTGGCGCGTCGGCTTTCGGGTGTCGGCTTGAAGGACGAAAGCGGCCTTCAATCTGTTATGCCGCTTCCGTCGCCCTCGTGAGGCGTGCCGCTCCCAACATCTCATTTCGGCGTGAGCGGCGTGGATCGGGCACAATTCGCCCCGGCTTGCGATCTACCATGGAAACAGCTACACCTTTGCGCCATAAATTCGCGCATGTTTTCAAGGACTAATGCGGGTTGCTAACCGGTTCCCGGGCCCGCTCCAAAGCCTTCCTGAAATTTGCTAGACGATAGCCTCACGACAGAATGGACAAGGCATGCTTGAGCGAAACCCGGACGCTGCCGATCTGACCAGCCCGGTCAAACGGTCGCCCAGCATCGCCTTCGGACTCGAGCGGATCGGACTGATCGCAATCCGCGCGCCGATCCTGTCCTGCATCATCCTGCTCGCCATGGTGATCGGCGCGGTGTTCGGCATCCACCGCATCAAGATCGATGATTCCCTCAGCCAC
>JBQCIZ010000172.1:0-2319 GCA_051953235.1 Nitrobacter sp.
GGGCTGCGCCAGCGCGCGCCATCCGGAGCCGTCGTTGCCGGGCTTGACCCGGCAATCCATCGCCTGAAAATCAGACCATCTGCAAATGTCCGCTTCGCAGATGATGGATACGCGGGGCAAGCCCGCGTATGACACTGCACATGATCCCCTCGCGCATCCACCGTCTCAGCCTCACGCACTTCCGCAATTACCGCGCGGCGACGCTGGAAGCGCGTGGCGATATGGTGGTGCTGGTCGGGCCGAACGGCGCCGGCAAAACCAACTGCATCGAAGCGATCTCCTTCCTGTCGCCGGGCCGCGGACTGCGCCGCGCCACACGCGAGGACGTTGCCGACATCCAGGGCGACGGCTCCTGGGCGGTTTCGGCCGAAGTCGAGGGCGCGTTGGGCCTCGCGACGCTCGGCACCGGCATCGAGGGACCGGGCGGCGAGGCATCGGCCAGCCGGCGTTGCCGGATCGATCGCGAGCCGGTCGGTTCCGCGGCGGCGTTCGGCGACCACCTGCGCATGGTGTGGCTGACGCCGGCGATGGACGGCCTGTTCACCGGCGCTGCGTCGGAACGGCGGCGCTTCTTCGACCGTCTCGTACTGGCGATCGACAGCGATCATTCCGGCCGCGTGTCGGCGCTGGAACGCAGCCTGCGCTCACGCAACCGCCTGCTCGAGGTGCGCAACTACGACGACCACTGGTGCGGCGCCGTCGAACACGAAACCGCGGAACTCGCCGTCGCGGTCGCGGCGATGCGCGCGCAGACCGCGACACGACTTGCCGCCGCGCTGGACGCACGCGGCGCAGCCTCGGTCTTCCCCTCGGCGAAAATCAGGCTCGACGGATGGATGGAAAACGCGCTGCTCACCGAATCGGCAACGGCGGTGGAAGATCGCTACCGTGAGATTCTGCGCGAGAATCGCTCCAGCGACGCCGCCGCCGGACGTACCCTCGACGGTCCGCATCTCACCGACCTCGAAGTCGTCTATGCACCTAAAAACATGCCGGCGAAGGACGCCTCAACCGGCGAACAGAAGGCACTGCTGATCGGCCTCGTGCTGGCGCATGCCGGCCTCGTCGCCGAGATGACCGGCATCACGCCACTGCTGCTGCTCGACGAGGTGGTGGCGCATCTCGATCCCGGCCGCCGCGCCGCACTGTTCGGCGAGTTGTCCAAGCTCGGCGCGCAGGTCTGGATGACCGGCGCCGACCCGGCGGCATTTGCAGAGATCGGCAGCGGCAGCGAGATTTTCGATGTGGAAGCGGGACGGATCGCGCGGCGACCGTCACGATGACGCCGGCAAGACGGCATCGGAGCACATGACATGCCGGGCACGGGACCACGCGGCACCGAAGGCTACGCCGACGAAGCCGACGCGCTCGTCCGGCAATACGAAAGCCTGTCCTTCGCCGACGTCTATCGGCACGTCCTGCACCTGCTGCCGCAACCGCCTGCGCACGTGCTCGACATCGGCGCCGGTACGGGGCGCGATGCTGCGGGTCTTACCGACCTCGGCTACCGCGTGACGGCGGTCGAGCCGACGACTACACTCCGCTTGCGGGCGCAACACCTGCATCCCTCGCCTCAAATCGAATGGCTCGACGATAGCCTGCCGGACCTACACTCGCTGTCGGCGCGCGGAGATACGTTCGACGTGGTGATGCTGACAGCCGTCTGGATGCATCTCGACGCGGCTGAGCGGACGCGCGCGATGCCGGTCGTTGCCGCCCTCCTCCGTTCCGGCGGACTGATGGCGCTGACGCAGCGTCACGGGCCGGTCCCCGCCGGCCGCCGCATGTTCGAGATCACGTCTGCGGAAACGATCGCACTTGCGGAAGCACATGGCCTCACCTGCATCCAGCGTCTCGAGGGCGGCGACAGCCATTTCAACCGGCCCGGCGTCACTTGGGACCGTCTGACTTTCAGGCGCGAAACGGCCGCCCGGGAGGACTGAGTCCGGGGCCTCGAATCGTTGTTTTAACGCGCTTGCGAATCGGCCCTTTTCGCCCTTGAAAAACCGCCGGAAAACCACATCTATTCAATAGCTTGGAAGGGACCACTTTGCGCTAGGCGCGGTGCCGCTTTCATGTCAGAAATAAGGATTCTCAGCCGCTATCAGCCGCGCTGATTCGGGACACCTTCTGAAGGCCTTTCATGAGCGAACCTGCCCGGCAGCAACTTGCCGACACCGAGACCGCCGCGCCCGCCGAATATGGCGCGGAATCGATCCGTGTTCTGAAAGGCCTCGATGCGGTGCGCAAGCGGCCGGGCATGTACATCGTCGACACCGATGACGGCTCCGGTCTGCATCACATGGTCTACGAAGTCGT
>JBQCIZ010000173.1:0-5272 GCA_051953235.1 Nitrobacter sp.
TTGGCGATCTCGGTCAGAACACTCACCACGGGCTCGCAAGCGACGGTACGCCTGGCGTGCATGACCGGGGCCTTTTCACCGCCGGGACCTGGCTGCGATGCCTCACGATCGCGAGCTTCCTGACGATAACTGCCAGGTATCCGGATGAGGATCGAGGTATTCGGAAGGCTCTCCAGCCGAACGGAAACGGTCCGGCCTCCGACACGCGGCATCTGAATATTGCTACGATCGGTTTTGGTGGCGCGATTGACGACCGAAGTCGCCACATCGGCGCCTCTCGCAAGGTCCCGACCTGAAGCGAGTTGCACGGCGCCAAGACTCAGCGCCACCGCCAGTCCGCCCAAAATTCCCGCTGAAATTTGAGACATGATTGCCTCGCCCGTCTTCCTCTTTCGCCTGTCGGCGATCTCTGCCGCACATTGCGATGTGAATTAGAACCGCGGCGTAACAACGTGGTTCAGGGCGCTTCGTTCAATTAACCGTGTCAGAAAAATTTGCGGCGGACGGAACGCCGTTCGGACCGCCGCGTTACCTCGGCAGCCGGTCTTCCCCCCTGCCCCAATCGACCGGCGACGAGGGGCGCGGCTGTGGTGATGCCAGCCGCGTCCTTCTTTTTTTGCGGTATGCGTACCTTGGAAGACAAAAGCGGCCCCAGATCTAATCCGGGGCCGCTTTTGTTTTGGGCCTCGACCTCGATGCTGCGATCAGGAGACCGCGGCGCGTGGGGCCCGGTTACGCGAGTTACGCTGGAAGAACAGCGCCTGACTCGCTACCGCCGAGACCATCGCCGGTTGGAACGGCTTCGAAATCAGGAACGCAGGTTCCGGCCGCTCGCCCGTCAGGAACCGCTCGGGATAAGCCGTGATGAAGACCACGGGGACCTCGAAAACGCGCAGCAGCTCGTTGACGGCGTCCAGTCCCGAACTGCCATCCGCAAGCTGGATATCCGCGAGGATAAGACCGGGCTTCTTGGTTTTGGCCAGAGCGATCGCGTCCGCATGCGTGCGTGCAACGCCGATCACGCGATGGCCGAGATTCTTGACCAGGCTCTCCAGATCCATTGCGATGAAGGTCTCGTCTTCGATGATCAGAACATCGGTCGCGATATCGGCAGCCATCTCGCGGCCAGCGACCCCGCTGAGATTGCGAACGTCAGCGACGTCCGTCTGCAGGATGAAAGCAACCTCTTCCTCGGAAAAACCTTCGAGCGACAGCAGCAGAAATGCCTGGCGCGGCAACGGCGTGATGTTGGTCAACCGCTGCTCCGTCGGCGCCGTAGCCGGTATGACGTCGGCATTCTCGTTGATCGCGACCGAATTCCAGATCTGGGTAAACAACCGGAATAATCCGGCGCGGGCCCCGTGACGCTCGTCAAGCAGCGCCGGGTCCTGGAGCAGGGCTTCCAGCATGGCGCCGACATAGGCGTCCCCCGACGCCTGATTTCCCGTCAGGGCGCGGGCATACCGTCGCAACAGCGGCAAATGTTCAGCAACGACCTGTGATCGGGACATCCCCATTCCATCCTTTATCGAGACAACTGTTCGCATGGGCGGAGGACCCCCGGTCCCCGCCGCACTATTTACGCCCGAACATGACAAAAGTTCCAAAGCTTCGGAACTTTCCTTCCGGCTTTGAATTAGGCTCGGGACTGGTTCGTTCAGGGGACCATGAAAAACCGGAAAATTTCTCGATTTTTCAATAAGTTGAAAATTGGGGGAAAGCGCGGATCAAGCCATGAAAGATGCAAAGCCACCAACCAACAAAGGCGGCCTGAATGCTGAGATCCAGTCGAGGATCGGACATCAGTTACGCGCCATGTACGACGACGTTGTGAGGCAGGGCGTACCCGATCGGTTCGCGGACTTGATCCGCAAGCTCGATGCATCGGAGCCCGCCAGTCCCCAAATGAATAGTACGGGCGACTTCAATGCAAAAAACGACGGGAGGGACTAATGCCTCTCACAAATCAACTGCGCGACGACATTCTGGCGTCGGTACCTAATCTGCGTGCGTTCGCGATCTCGCTGAGCGGAAACGGCGATCGCGCGGACGACCTCGTCCAGGAAACCCTGCTTCGTGCGCTCGCCAATATCGACTCGTTCCAGCCGGGATCGAATCTGCCGGCGTGGCTGTTCACGATTCTACGCAACCTGTTCCGCTCGGATTATCGCAAGCGGCGGCGGGAGGTGGAGGACGCGGACGGTAGTTACGCGAAAACGCTGAAATCGCAGCCGAGCCAGAATTCGCATCTGGAATTCGAGGAATTCCGCGCAGCGCTCGACAAGCTGCCGCAGGATCAGCGGGAAGCGTTGATCCTGGTTGGCGCCTCGGGATTCTCATACGAGGACGCCGCGGCAATCTGCGGCTGTGCGGTCGGCACCATCAAGAGCCGCGTCAACCGCGCGCGATCGAAGCTGAGCGCGCTGCTCTACGTCGAGGGCGCCGAGGACTTCGGCCCGGACGATACCGTTCGGGCCGTGATCGGCGGCGGCCGCTAAACGACATCAACTCAAAAAACGGGACGCCCGCGTATCGCGGGCGTCCTTCTTTTATCTGCTTTTTATCCGGCTGGCTTGAGCGGCGCGCTTATCTGCGTGGTGCGATCCCGCTCGGTCATATCGACAACAGTGTCCATGGGAGCGGTAAGTTCATAGACATAACTGACATCGGTAAAATAGCGCTTCGAGATGCCGCCAAGCGCTTCCGGTGCAACGCGATCCAGCAGGATGATGCCAAAATCACTGTCTTCACGGCGGGTCGCGGCGCTCGTATTGAACTCCTCCCAGCGGAAATGAAAAATAGTCTCGCTATTTTCACCCTCGATATCCCAATGCGCAACGATATGCGGATGCTTGCCCACCAGCGACAGCCCCTCGTCGGAATGCGACGCCAGTTCGAAGAACAGCAATGAAAGACTCTGCGCCGCGCGCGCGCTGACGGTGATGTCGGGACCGGTGACCGCAATGCGGTCGGCGTGGGGAATCGCGCGCGCCTCAAACAGTCCCTTCAGCTTGACGCCCTGCCACTGGCTCTCGCTGAGCAGGGAGACCACATTCGACATGGCATGGATTCGGCCGATCAGCAGTTCGCGGGCAACTTCGATATCCGAGCCATGCCGCAGCGTACGGGTGACGATCGACTGGATCACCGCGAGAATGTTCTTCACCCGGTGATTGAGTTCGTCGATCACGGCCGTCAGCCGCCGCTCGTAACCGATACGGACCTGGATTTCGCGGCTCAGCCGCAGGTTGTTATAGGCGACATAGCCGAACAGTCCGCACAGGATACTGGTCAGGGCGAGACCAATCGCAGCCACCACGGCCGCGAGTCTCCACGCGCGCTGGACGGCATTGGTTTTCGGATAGTAGCCCAGCGACCAGTCCCGTCCGCCGAAGGTCACCGTCCGAACCACCAGCGGAGCCGGATCGTTCGGCTGTCGCACCCGCGAGGTGACATTGCCGCGATCGTCGGCGATCAGCTCGGACCCTGCGTGCCGCGGATCCTTGAGAACAACCGAGAACAGGGACAACTCGTCGTTCGTCAGCATCAACTGGGCGAGCTTGTAGGAAAACGTCGCAAAGCCCGCCAGCGTCTCGCTGCCCTCCTGAAAAACCGGCGCGGCAAGAACCACTCCGATCGGGCCGTCGGGACGCAGCAGATTGACGGGGTCCGATACCACCGACGTTCTGGTCCGCATCGCGCGGGTAAACATCGACCCCAGGATCGGATTCTGATCGAGCGAGCGGCCGGGGAATGCAGCCGTCTCCGAGTTTCTCGGCTCCACATCCATCAGTACGTCGATGGGCTTGTCGAGCAAGGTCAGATTTCGCGGCTTGTCGTCAAAGCTGCGGATTTGCGGATTTGGAAAGCCGGCCGCGGTCAGCGCTGCACGGGCCTGCGCAAGCGCCGCCGGATCAAGGCGGGCGACCCAGCCAGCAATGACGAAATCGGTTTTGAAAGCATAGATCGAAGCCCGCAGCGGCTCGAGCATGTTTGCCCTCACCGTGGATGGCGATCGAAACAGCCCGGAGGCGACCCGCGCCAGCAATTCGCGTTCGGTCAGACGATCCTGAACCAGGCTGGCATTGACGTCGATCGCGCGCGACAGGGCAATCCTGTCGATCGTCAATTCCTGTTCGTGTGCACGATACGCCGCAAGGCCGGAGAGCAGGACTCCGATGATCGCGACAAAGCCGATAATGAACCCCAGCCGAACCACTCGTCCTACTCGTAAATCAGAAAAAATGACACCGTTCTCAAAACCCGTGCAGCCAGTCTCGAGGCGGGAGAGAACCCGCTCCGGGTCACTTTCGATAATGAGAGAGCCGTCATCGATCTGCAACTGTGGCTGGCAAAGGATATCAACAGCGGCACCCTGCCCTAAGGATGCCGAGAAATATCAATCGCGCTGCGCCGGACTGGTTCCATGCTCCGGGATGACAACGTCGTGCAATCATTAACGGAATCCGCTACCTGACCCGGTCCTCGCCGGTACGGCCAAGCCGCCCTTGGCCTCGATAAAGCCGATGATCCTGTCGAGGCCTTCGCTTTTCTTGAGATTTGTCATGACGAAGGGCCGCTCGCCCCGCATCCGCCTTGCATCGGTATCCATCTTCTCGAGCGATGCCCCGACATGAGGTGCAAGATCGATCTTGTTGATGACCAGCAGGTCGGACCGGGTGATGCCGGGGCCTCCCTTCGAGGGTATCTTGTCCCCCGCCGCCACGTCGATGACGTAGATCGTCAGGTCCGCAAGTTCGGGCGAAAATGTCGCAGCGAGATTGTCGCCACCGGATTCGATCAGCACCAGATCGAGGCCGGGAAATTTGGCCCGCATATCCGCGACCGCGGCGAGATTCATCGAGGCATCCTCGCGGATTGCGGTATGCGGACACCCGCCCGTCTCGACGCCGGCAATCCGATCCGGGGTCAGCGAGCCGGATCGCACGAGGAATTCCGCATCCCACCGCGTGTAGATGTCGTTGGTGATCGCGGCGATATCGTAACGCTCGCGCATGCCCTTGCAGAGCAGATCCATCAGCGCGGTTTTTCCGGATCCGACCGGACCGCCAATCCCGACGCGCAGCGGGCCATGCGAACTCTTGCTCATATCACACCTTTTCGAGGAGGTCGGCTGTCCCGCTCATGACCGGAACAGCCTCGTATATTGCGTTTCATGCCGCATGCTCGCGAGATCGGCACGGAATGTGGCACTGCCGAGATCGTCGAGCAATGCACCGATCGCTCGCTCTCCCGTGGCGACCACTGCCGG
>JBQCIZ010000174.1:0-3945 GCA_051953235.1 Nitrobacter sp.
TCGACGCGGGCATCGCGCTGGTGGGTGCCCCGGAAGCCCTCGCCGGCGTGCTGCTGGCGCTGCTGGTCCTGCTGCCGGAAAGCGTTGCCGCGATTTCGGCCGCGCGTCACAACGATCTGCAAAAGAGCATCAATCTTGCGCTGGGATCCTCGCTGGCGACGATCGGCTTGACGATTCCGGCGGTCGCGGTGGCGGCCTACATCATGGACAAGCCGCTCGAGCTCGGGCTCAGCGCACAGAAGATGATCCTGCTCGGCATGACGTTTCTGCTGAGCATGCTGACATTTGGAACCGGACGGACCAATATCCTGTTTGGCATGATCCATATTGTCGTTTTCGCGGTTTACATCTTCATGGTGTTCGTGCCGTGATCTCTCACACGAACGGAGTGCGTAATGCTCGCAGCGAAATCCGATGTTCAACAGGACACTGCCGAAGTCCGCGTGACCGAATGGCGGCTCGCGCCGGGCAGCGCCACCGGTCCGCACACCCATGAGATGGACTACGTGATCGTCCCCATGACCACGAGCGAAATGACCATCGTCGCGCCCGATGGCAGCCGCTCCAAGGCTCCGATCACCACCGGGAAGTCGTATTTCCGCAAGGCCGGGGTCCAGCATGACGTCCTGAACGAAACCGCCAGCGAGATCGTGTTTCTGGAAGTCGAATTGAAACCGTAGCGGTCGCGCCGTCTGGTCAGGGCGGCGAAATGCGAATATCGTGAGCCGATGGGCGGGATTTTGCGGCGCTGTCTTGTGATGGTTTTGTCGGTGGCACTGATGGCCGCCGGACTGCCGCTTGCGCAAGCAATGCCCTGTACAACAGCTTCGCAATCTCCTGCATCCGCGCATCAGTATCATGGGATGGCAGCGACCGCTGACGTGATGTCCCATGTTCACGACGCTGCCCAGGCGGAAACGCCGTCGCAGCGTCATGTCCATCATGACAAGGTGGCATTCGATATCTGCAAGTGTCTGAATTGCGGAATGTGCGCCACCCCGGGGGTGCAGCCGTCGCTACGCGGCGCGATCCCTGAGCGCTTCGGCCACCGCTTCCTCCATGCCTCCGCGGAGGAAATTTGTCCGGCGGCGGTCACGGGGGTCGATCCCGGAATCCCCATCCTCGCGGCGTGAGCGTGACCGGCGTCATCCGTTGATGCCATCGTCGCCGCTTTTGCGGCAATGCGTCCGTTTATTTCGAGGATACCATGTCTTATCATCTGCTCCGCCGGGGCCGCCGCCGCGCGTGTCTCGTAGTTACTCTGCTGTTCTGGACGTCCGCCGCATCAGGCGAAGAGATGTCCGATCACGCGCATATGGATCACTCCGCCTCCGGGGGAATGTCCAATCATCCCCAATCAGCGCATGGGGGAAAAAGAAAAAGCCCCAAGCCAGGACACATAGCGTCTCCGGCCATGACAGGCATGGACCATGGCGCGATGAGTCCCGCGCACACGGAGCACGGGATGTCCGGCCACGGCGCCATGACCGGCTTTCTCGGGCCTTACGTGATGACACGTGAGGCGTCGGGAACGAGCTGGCAGCCGGACACCTCACCGCACGAAGGTCTGTATCGGCAGCTCGAGGAATGGAGCGTGATGACGCACGGCTCCATCAACCTCAACTATGATCGGCAACCCGGCGCGCGGGGCGCGGACAAGACGTTCGTCAGCGGCATGCTCATGACCATGGCGCAGCGTCCACTGGGTGACGGCACTTTTGGTGTGCGGGCGATGTTGTCCCCGGAACCGTTCATGGGTGCGAGCGGCTATCCGCTGCTGCTTGCCACCGGCGAGACCGCCGACGGCACCTCCCATCTGGTCGACCGCCAGCATCCGCACGATCTGTTCATGGAGCTGGCGGCAACCTACAGCCGTCCCATCACCGCAAATTCGAGCGTCTTCATCTATGGCGGCTTGCCCGGCGAACCCGCGCTCGGCCCACCGGCATTCATGCATCGCCTGAGCGGCATGGACAATCCGGAGGCGCCGATCAGCCATCACTGGCTGGATTCGACGCATATCACGTTCGGCGTGGTGACGGCCGGCGTCGTCCTCGACAACTGGAAGTTCGAGGCCTCGACCTTTCGCGGCCGCGAGCCCGATCAGTATCGCTACGATATCGAGCGGCCCTACCTGGATAGCTTTGCGGGACGCGTGAGCTGGAATCCGGCTCGCGAGTTGTCGCTGCAGGTTTCATACGGGCATATCAATTCGCCGGAGCAACTCGCTCCGGCGGTCAACGAAAACCGACTCACGGCATCTGCGATCTACACGACACCTTTCGGTGACGGACATCTGTGGAGCACGACCGTCGCCTGGGGCCGCAAGATGCTCAGCCCGGGCGATACGCTGGATGGTTATTTGCTTGAGAGTTCGGCGATTCTGAAAAATAACTGGACCTTGTTCATGCGCGCCGAACGGGTCGCGGAAAACGAGTTGACCGATGACATTCTTGGTCTCGAGGGAAGGACGTTCACCGTCGGCAGGGTGTCGGTGGGCGGCATCTACGATTTCGTCCGCACCGAGCATGCCAAATTCGGCATCGGAGGGCTGGTCAGCCGCTACGTGCTGCCGGACGATCTGAAACCCGTCTACGGCCGCGATCTTACCGGCTTCATGGTCTTCGGCCGCATCAAGCTGCTCTGATCCGGGTGGACACGAAACATCACGACGGACAAGGCGTTTGCCACCGATCCGTCGTGATTGATCCCTCAATCGGCCCCAAAGTTCCCCCATCAGACAAGGCGGGGAGAGGCCGGTCCATGCTGAAATACGCTTCGAAGTTCTTTTTCGAGAAAATCATGCCGTCCGTCGTCGCGACGGTCGCAGGCGCCTACATCGTCAATCACTACGTCGTCAGCAAGCCTGCCGATGCGCCTCTTGCTGCCGCTGTCTCGACTGCCGATCCGGCCAAGGCGGCCGATGTCAAAGCCTCTGACGGAGCTACGCACGTCGCCAACATTCCCGAGGCCGGCGTTCGCGCCAAAGGAATTTCCGAGAAGGCGATCGAACGGACACCGGTCGAGAAGGTGATTGAGAAGCCCGTTCGGCCGGCCGAAGCCGCGAACCGCTCAGAGGAGCCGAAGCGGCATCCGCAGGCCCAGCGCGAGAAGACGGTGGCCAAGGTGACGCCGGCCGAGACTGTCGCGAATCCCGATGAGGGCCGTGACGCGACCGATCTGGCGCGCGCCGCGATCGAGCGGCTGCGCGGGACGAGCGAGCCTGCGCGCGCGCAGGAACTTGTTCGTTCTCAGGAAACTGCACCACGTCAGCCCGAGCCGCCGCGCGTCGCGGTTCAGGAAACACCGCGTGCGGTGCCGTCCGCGGTTCAACCGTTGCCGCCGGCCATCATGGTGTCGACGCCGCGAACGGAAACCATTAGTCCGCAGTCGCAGCCGGACAATCAGCGCGTCGATCCGCGGCGGCCGATTCCGCCTGCCGATAGTCCGGAGGCCTCGCGGCCGCTGGATATTCAGGCGAATGCCGACCTACCGGCCGTGCGCGCCCACACCACGACCGTTGCCGACGACGTGCTGTCGGCTGCGAAGTCGGTCTTTCAGGCGGTATTGCCGCGATAGGCGCGGCACCCAACGAATAGCCAAAACGAAAAACGCGGGCCAAGGCCCGCGTTTTTGTATTCAGATGGGATGTCGTCTTAGCGGGGAGCCCGCGGACCCGCACCGGCGCCACGGCCGCCCGCGCCACGATCGCCGCCCGGGCCGGCGCCGAATGCCGGCTTCGGCTTCATCGGCAGCAGACCTTCGCGCTGCAGCTTCTTGCGCGCCAGCTTGCGTGCGCGGCGAACGGCTTCCGCCTTCTCGCGGGCCTTCTTCTCGGAGGGCTTTTCGTAGTGACCGCGAAGCTTCATCTCGCGGAAAATCCCTTCGCGCTGCATCTTCTTTTTCAGCGCCTTGAGGGCTTGATCGACGTTGTTATCGCGAACG